>NZ_LAUM01000014.1:0-165294 GCF_000972265.1 Vibrio sp. ECSMB14106
ACCTTTCGCAAGTCCTTGCAGGGCAAGGGGCTTCGTAATCTTGCCCTAGTTTCTTAACCCGTCGCTTCTTATTTATTTCAGTTTCCAATTCATTATTTCAGGCACTAATTTTCGCCTAAAACACTTAACTTACTCTTGATAAAGTCACTGTGGTCAACGTAGAGCAGCTCTGCTGTTTTACGGATCACAGAGTCTTCAATTGGGTCTATTTCACCATCTGCATGCGCTACTTCCCACATCGCTTTTATTAAGTCGATTCTTACTTGCTGAGACAATTCTCTTAGTTGAGATGTGTAATCATACAGCGATACCGATTGCTCTACTTTTGGCTCGGCTTGTTCCAGTAACGCCTTTGCTTGCTTCTCATCTAAGTCTAGCAAGCGCTGAATAAGCTGAAGCTTAGCCACTCTTTCCGATTCATCGATCTGGTGGTCGGCACCCGCAACTTCACATAATAAACTCGCGATGGCGAGATTGGGTGATGCGACTTGGTTTTTGCTTAGGTCTTGGCCTTCTATTAATTGTTTGAAGATTGATGTAAGAGAATTAAACATAACGAGCTCCAGTGAATGTTTATATCGAGTTTGCAACGCTGATAGATATAACTATTGGGTTTACAGAGCGTGATCGCAAGCGTCTTTACTCAAAGCTGACATTACGGATAAGCGAGGGATAAGGAACACTTGTTTAATCCGGTTCAGGGAAGCGTGTGACTTTACCATCACTGCCTAATGTCGTGATTGACTGTGGTTTACCGTCACTGTCTAACTTTAACTCACCAATAGCACTGCGATTTGAAAGGCGATAAAAGGTCTGATTATCTGGACTTCGTTTCTCAATTTTTAAGCGTTTACGCTTGGTGAAATAGTTAAGAATCGAACGTGGGCTGTATAACAACCGGTCCCAAGCATCACAGAATTTAAGCAGTGAACCAGGAAAATGATTTTTGATCCCGCTGCACGTTATTTGGTAAATGTTCGGACTGTTTCTGCGATATCTTAGCTTTATATCGTAAGCAAAAGAGTAATGAACATCGCCAGAAAGAACGACAAAGTTGGTTGGCGTTTTAGTATGCGTAAAAATACTGATCAGCGTGTTGGCACTACCAGGGTGAGCCATCCAGTTTTCAGCATCAATTACCAGTGGCTTGCCTAGCGTGGTCATCATCTTTTGCAGCGTTTCAATGAACTTCACGCCAAACATCGGTGCCGCAGAAACGATCACCACTTTATCTTGATTCATTAACTGATGTTGAAACTCAATTAACGCCTCCCAGTCCATTAAACCGGAAGGTTTATTCATTCTAGATTCAGAGCGCCAACGACGCGTTCGAGTATCCAACACAATGACTTTGGGTGAGGTATCTATTGTATAATGCCACTCTTCAAAGCGACTCAGCATCTCAATAAAGGCTTGATGTTTTTCTGGCTCAATGTTGCTAACAGAGTGAGTAGTCACAGCATTGCCGGCTTCATTATGAGTTTGTTTAGTAATGAGCGGTTGATCGACAAAAAGCTGTTTTGCTTGCTCGATAAACGTTTCGTCGAAGCTTTCCGGTTTGTTACCCCAACCCTGACACATCCAGTAAGCCGCAAGGCCGTTACCAATGACTTGAGTCGCGAACTGGTTTTGGTCGACGGCATGTTCCCAACCCACGGTAAGGTTCCAATCATCAGTCACATCGTGATCGTCAAAGATCATGTACGTTGGAATATGCGCGAACAGACGCTGCACTTGCGGTAAGCCAGCAATGAAATCATCGATGATGACGCTTTCATCATGCCATTTTTGTTGCTCTGCAGGCGTTAATTTATTGCCGCCTTGTGTGAAATCGTTTTCTATTAATCGCTCACGGTTGATGTATTCCCATAGCGTGGGGGACCAAACCAGTAAGTACATAGCAATGAATTCAGACAAGGTGACCAAGTGGTTTTCACAATCAGTCGAACTGAAGATTGGAACTCCGCGACTTGGAAATATCTTATCGAGTAGAGAATTAGAACTTTTGTGGTGCGGTAAAAGGTGATGGCGTCGGTACAAGTGATATTCACTCATAAACAACATTTCGCTATTTTTTATATCGCTAGCTTGCGAATCGGTTGGCAAATTCTCACTAGCAAGTCCAAGTAATTGAATCACCTGTTGTATAGCATCAAGCGTTGGGCCTGCGACGTGATCGGCATAGATCTGATCTCCGCTCATCATCAATATATCTGGTCGCTCAAGCACCGTTTGTTGTGCGACTTTGTTATCAGCCGCAACGAGACTATCTTTACTTGGGTGATGAGGGTTTCGACAAGAGCCATGCAAGATGTAGTCAGCCGTTGTCGATATCTTAAATTCGATCCGAGAGCTGTCATTGTTGGTTCGCCTGTCTGTGTAAACCAAATGAGGTGCAAGGTCGGTTAACGAACCTTGCTCAGTCTTTATTTGGTATTCCAACGGAACGTTGGTTGGAAACTCACCTTGTAAATGAATCAAGGTTACCCAAGCATGTGTACCCACTTGAATCGATTCTTGTTCATCGAGTTGCGACGTATAAAAAGGCGCCTCTTGTCCTGCATTGAATAGTTCGGTTGTGCCAGTAAGCGGTGAGCTAGTCACTATCCAGAGTACGACTTCAGTTGCCGTAGTTTTTCTTAAAATCGGGCCAGCAAGTAAAAATGGAAGAGATGATGTCGTCGAGCGTTTCAAAACGGTTCCTAAATCGTTGGAGGTGTGTCGTTGAGTTTTTTTGTTTCAAGCGCAGAGGTGCCGAGTTCTGGTGTTTCAGGTTCGTTAGCTTCGAGAGTCGATATTTCTAATTCTGAAATTTCAGACTCTATTACCTCTTGCTCTGCTACCTCAGACTCTGCCATCTCAAGGACTTCGATAACTTCTGAGCTAGAAAGTTCATGGCCCATGAGAAATATCGCCAATAGGGCATCGGCTTTAGTCTGGGTATCGGAAGGGTCGTCTAAGACTTGCTCAAGCTTCTCTCGAATCATCGAAATTTCGTGCTCAACAAAACCACGGCCTTCGTCGTCCCCTTGGTTTTCTTCGGGGGCATTATCGAATTCCAGAAACAGCAATTCACCGTCTAACTTTGTGTTGACCAATCGCTCTGGTAACCACTCCTCACCCATAACGATATCTGGGTCGGAATCACTGGGTAAGTGGTTTATAATGTTTTGTAATTCTGAAACTTTCACAATACTTTCATTTGACCGAGAATATCCTTCATTGTAACGGTCATTGCTGTTCAAACCTAAAATTAGTTAGCCGGAATAATTAAGAAATGTCTATTCAGTAACACAATGTTTATTACAAAGAGTAATTACACAAGAATGAAGCACAAATTTTCACCGAAGCTCATCTCGTATGGGGCGGTTTTATTAAGTACCGCTTTTTTAGGTAACAGCGTGGCGTGGGCTGCGGAAGAGCAAGAATGGGGCATTGCTGCAATGTTCCGAACCGCGAGCATTCCTTACGACACTTCTGGTGGCGACCAGTCGGTTAACTCATTTGTCCCGATGTTATTCTTCAAGAACGATTACGTGTTTATTGACGGAACAGAAATGGGTGCATACCTGTACCAAACCGAAGATGAAAAGTGGTCATTTAACGCTATTTCTCGTATGCGTTTTATTGATATTCCAGCTTCAGAGCAAAACGCCATTGAGGGCGATACCGCTGATTTCGGTGCTCAATTCACTTACCAACTTGATGAGCAATGGGCTGTCGAGACGGAAATTATGAGTGACAGTGAGTACAACTTCCACGGTAATCTGCGTGTGAAAGCCAAGTATGAAACGGGCGATTGGGAATTCTCTCCAAGCGCGACGCTGCGTTATAAAAGTGCCGACTTCAATAGCGAATACTACTCAGCATCTAATGAAGCCATTGGTGCAGCTGTTGACCTCAATGTCGGCGTAGAAGCGCGTTATCATGTATTTTCAAACCTTTATCTATTGGGTTCGACCAGCGTGACTCGATTGGACGATAATGCTTACGATTCTTCGATTGTGAAAGACCGTTATCAAGGTGAACTCTACCTTGGCTTTGGTTTCTTCAATGATAAAGAGACGGCTCCAAAACCTAAGCTAAGTAATGCACCTTATCTGCGTGTTGCTCACGGCTGGGCAACGCCATCGAACATTGGTGAAATCATCACTTTCAACGGTGAGAAAGATGAATACAACAATCAGCTTACATCCTTCTTCTATGGTCACCCTTTAACTGACGAAGTGTTTGGTTTCCCGTTGGACATCTACCTAACGCCGGGTATTGCACACCACTGGAGTTCAGATGTGCAATCTAGGAGTACGGAATACATCATTGCGATCAAAGCCTACTACACGTTTGATTGGCCGACACAGTGGCGATTTGGTGTCGCAGAAGGTATGTCCTACATCGATTCGATTACCTACATTGAAGGCTCTGAAATGGACCGTAAAGGTTACACCGCAAGTCACTTGTTGAACTACCTAGACTTCTCATTCGATGTGAATGTGGGTGATTTAATTGGTAACAACGATTTGAACAACTTGTGGTTCGGTTATTCATTACACCATCGCTCGGCGATCTTTGAAAACGCCTCTCAGTTTGGTCGAATCAAAGGTGGCAGTAACTACAACACCGTTTATTTCCAATATGAGTTTTAACGATTGATTTAGGTGCTGATTGGACCTGAGATAAGAGCCTGACAGCCGCTGTGGAATCGCTGAGTTTTTAAACGTTAGCGCAGTTTTCACATAGCCCTCAGGCTTTTTTATTGAATACTTGTGGTACAATCGCGCGAGTTTATATAAGAGAAAGAATAGGACACGCTGTGACTTCGTCTCCGGAAAAAGCAGACAAAAACAACCATACTGCGAATCAGAGCCATGCCGCGAATTCAAACGCGACACCTGATTCCTCTGCAAATCAAGTTAAGCAAAACCCAAAACAAAACCAACAACCAAAGCAGCAAGCACCTAAAGCTAGCGCATCTCAAAATACCCCAGCCTCGCTTCGTAAGGCATTGAATGAGTGCATGATGCGCGATCGCTTCCGTTTAAGTAAGCGTATCTCTGGTGCAAGCCGTATTAAGAACGAACAATCTAAGCATGCTGTTTTCGATGAAATTGCATTAGATATTGCTAAGTCGATGATGACGGCAACCCAGCGTGCTGCACAAAAACCAACGATTGAATATCCAGAGATTCTCCCCGTCAGCCAAAAGCGCGAAGACATCGCGAAAGCCATTGCTGAAAACCAAGTGGTTATCGTGGCGGGTGAAACAGGCTCGGGCAAAACCACTCAGTTACCAAAAATCTGTTCTGAACTTGGCCGTGGCCGCTTTGGCCTAATTGGTCACACTCAGCCTCGTCGTCTTGCGGCGCGTTCGGTTGCCAACCGTATTGCTGAAGAGATGGAAACACAACTGGGTGAGTTTGTTGGTTATAAGGTTCGATTCAACGACCAGATTTCTGATAACACCCAAATCAAATTGATGACCGACGGTATTCTACTGGCGGAGATTCAACACGACCGTTTCTTAAATCAGTACGACACCATCATCATCGATGAAGCGCACGAACGTAGCCTGAACATCGATTTCATCATGGGTTACCTGAAAGAGTTGCTACCGAAGCGTCCCGATCTCAAAGTGATCATCACGTCGGCAACCATTGACCCTGAGCGTTTCTCTAAGCACTTCAACAATGCACCAATCATCGAAGTGTCTGGCCGTACTTACCCAGTAGACACGCGTTACCGCCCATTAGGTGGCGATGAAAGTGATTCAGACCGTGACCAAATCGAAGGCATCTTTGAAGCGGTTGATGAGCTGTGTGATGAAGGCCTTGGCGATATCTTAATCTTCATGAACGGTGAGCGAGAGATTCGTGATACCGCGGATGCACTAAGCAAACGTAACCTACGTGATACTGAGATCGTTCCGCTATACGCTCGTCTTTCGGCGGGTGAGCAAAACCGAATCTTCCAGTCTCATACTGGCCGACGCATCGTGCTAGCGACCAACGTAGCAGAAACCTCGTTAACCGTTCCGGGCATCAAGTATGTCATCGACCCGGGTACGGCACGTATCAGCCGTTACAGCTACCGCACCAAAGTACAACGCCTACCGATTGAGCCTGTGTCTCAAGCGAGTGCAAACCAGCGTAAAGGTCGTTGTGGTCGTGTTGCGGAAGGTATCTGTATTCGTCTGTACTCTGAGGAAGATTTCGAGTCACGCCCAGAGTTTACTGATCCAGAAATTCTTCGTACTAACCTAGCGTCTGTAATTCTTCAGATGACAGCGCTTGGCTTAGGCGATATTCAAGCCTTCCCATTTGTTGAAGCGCCAGATAAGCGCAACATTCAAGACGGTGTAAGGCTGCTTGAAGAGCTTGGTGCAATTGCGACAACTGAGCCTGCTGCGAACAAAAACAAGAATCAAGGCGACGATAAGAAGAAGCTAACGGCGATTGGTCGTAAGCTAGCGAAGCTACCTATCGATCCACGTTTAGCACGTATGGTGATTGAAGCGCCAAGCAACCGTTGCCTGCACGAAGTGATGGTTATTGCGTCTGCATTGTCGATTCAAGATCCGCGTGAGCGTCCATCAGACAAGCAGCAATCGTCTGACGATAAGCACAAGCGCTTCTTCGATAAAGAGTCGGACTTCATCACGTTTGTGAACCTATGGGATTACATTAAGCAGCAGCAAAAAGCGCTGTCGAGTAACCAGTTCCGCAAACAGTGTAAACAAGATTATCTGAACTATTTACGTATTCGTGAATGGCAAGATGTATATTTCCAAATTCACCAAGCAATGCGTGAATTGGATACCAAGTTGAACGACGAACCGGGCAGCTACGATGGTATTCACATGTCGCTACTATCAGGTTTGCTTTCGCACATTGGTATGAAAGACCAAGAGAAGAATGAATATCAAGGTGCTCGTAATGCGCGCTTCCATATCTTCCCTGCGTCTGGCCTATTTAAGAAACAACCTAAATGGATCATGTCTGCTGAGCTGGTGGAAACCTCAAAACTTTGGGGTCGTGTTATCGCCAAAATTCAACCGGAATGGATTGAACCTTTGGCGAAACATCTGATCAAGCGCAGCTACAGCGAACCACACTGGTCGAAGAAGCAAGTGGCAGTAATGGCTCACGAGAAAGTGATGCTCTACGGAATCCCAATCATTCCGAAACGTTTGGTGAACTACGGAGCGATTGACGCCACCGTCAGCCGTGAGTTGTTTGTGCGTAGTGCATTAGTAGAAGGTGAGTGGGAAACCAAACACGCCTTCTTCAAGCAGAACCGTAAGCTTCTACAAGAAGTCGAAGAGCTAGAGCATAAATCACGTCGTCGTGACATCTTGATCGACGATGATGAACTGTTCGATTTCTATGACCAGCGTGTAGGTGAAGAGGCGGTTTCAGGCCGTCACTTTGATACATGGTGGAAGAAGACTAGCCAGAAAACACCTGAGCTGCTTAACTTTGAAAAGTCGATGCTGTTCCGAGGCGATGCAAGCCACGTTACTGATTTGGATTACCCGAACTTCTGGCACCAAAACGGTATTAAGTTGAAACTGAGCTACCAATTTGAGCCGGGCGACGACAATGATGGTGTAACGGTACACATTCCGCTGCCTATCTTGAACCAAATTGACCCAAACGGTTTTGATTGGCAGATCCCAGGCTTACGCCAGGAATTGGTGATTAGTTTAATCAAGTCACTGCCTAAAACGCTACGCCGTAACTTTGTGCCTGCGCCAAACTACGCTGATGCGTTCTTAGCTCGTGTTACACCACTTGAAGCGCCACTGTTGGACTCTCTTGAGAAAGAACTGCGCCGCATGACAGGTGTTGAAGTAGTTCGTGAAGACTGGAAGTTAGACCAGATACCAGAGCACTTAAAGGTAACATTCCGTGCTTTGGATCATCGCAAGCGTAAGCTGAAAGAACAGAAAGACCTGCATGAGCTGAAAGAGAGCTTGAAAGACAAGGTTCAAGAAACGCTTTCTAAAGTGGCAGACGATGATATCGAACAACAGAACCTGCATACGTGGAGCTTTGGTGAGTTACCAAAAGTCTACCAACAGAAGCGTGGTGGCTACGATGTGAAAGCTTTCCCTGCGCTGGTGGATACTAAAGACAGCGTAGAGATTAAACTGTTCGAAACCGAGCAAGAGCAGATCTCAGCAATGAAGTCGGGTCAGCGTCGTTTAATCCTGTTGAACGTGCCATCACCGATCAAATACTTGCACTCGAACCTGCCGAACAAATCGAAACTTGGCCTGTACTTTAACCCATACGGACAGGTGCTCGATCTTATCGATGACTGTATCGCTTGTGGTATTGATAAGCTGATTGAAGAGAAGGGCGGTTTGGTTTGGGAACCAGAGCAGTTTGAAGCACTGAAAGAACACGTACGTGCAGAGCTGGGTGATACGGTTGTTGAGATTGCTCAACAGGTTGAAACCATCTTAACCACGGCATTCAGCATCAGTAAAAAGCTGAAAGGTCGTGTTGATCTTTCTATGGCATTCGCACTTTCTGACATAAAAGCTCAAGTAGAAGGTTTGATTTTTAAGGGGTTTGCCACAGAATGTGGATGGAAACGCTTGCCAGATATTCTACGCTATATGAAGGCGATAGAACGCCGCATGGAGAAGCTGCCGATTGACCCGAACAAAGATCGCTTACACATGATCAAAGTTGAGTCAGTAATGAACGATTACAAAGAGCTGTTGAATAAGATTCCAAAGGGGATCGCGGTTCCAGAAAACGTGAAAGAGGTGCGTTGGATGATAGAAGAGCTTCGTGTAAGCTTCTTCGCTCAGCAGCTTGGTACGCCTTACCCAGTGTCAGATAAGCGTGTTAAAAACGCGATTGATGCTTGCTAAAAGAATAAAGCTAGACGCAATGGCAAGGTTTGGGTATAAATCTTGCTTTATTGCATTACTAATTGAATAGTTAATACATACAGGGCGACTTGGTGGCAATTTATTACCACTTAAGGTCGGCCATTAGGACGAAAAGGTCGAATATGAAAAAAACGTTATTGGCACTAGCACTGCTAGGTGCATCTTCAACAGCAATGGCTGATTCATGGGTATATGGTGGTGTAATGGGTGGTCAAAACTCATTAGGCAATGAAGAAGAAACTGCGATGGGTATCCACGTGGGTACTGGTATTCTGCCATTAATCGGTGTTGAAGCGGGTTACTGGGATCTAGGTTCTTTCGATAGCGTAAAATATGGCAACACGGTTCGTAGTAACCTAGATGCAAGCACGGCATACCTAGCGATCAAACCAAGTATCGATTTCGGTCCTCTTCACGTATACGCGAAAGGTGGTCTTCATTCATACGAGCTGAAAGCTGACGGCTTCAAACAAGACGATGTAGATATCATGTACGGTGTAGGCGCTGAGTACTTTATTTTTGGCCCACTATCTGTAGGCGCTAGCTACCAAAACTTCAAAATGAAAGATGACGACTCAGGCGTTTTCTCTCTAAACGCAACTATCCACCTGCTGTAATTACTTGCAGTCAGTGACGGACTTACCGTTGGTCACGGATATTTGTTAAAGAGTTCGTAAGAATTCATAAAAAATGCCAGCTTGATAGTTGGCATTTTTGTATCTGTTAACCGTGTAATAGCTACTGCACTTTTTACGATAGACTGTATTTTCTTACAATCAACGGCACTCTAAATCGATAACGGAAGGGCGGTTACTTTTTACTGTTCAGAATCTTCTGAATTCTTGGGTTAATTGCTTTACCGTGTTTGCTTTCGTACTCTTCGCGTTTTAAATCGTTCAGGTTCTTTACGGAGTTAGCGGTAAGAAGGTAATCTGGTAACTCGGTGTCAAGCATACCTTTTTCATCTAAACGTTTCGCTTCTAAGTAGTATTTTTTGAACAGGCCATCGAGCTTGTTTTCAGCTGTACGTTTTAAATCGTACAGCTTGTTTTGGATTAACCACTTCTCAATCTTGTTCACACCACCGCGCGATAACACTCGAATACGGCTATCCAATAATTCCTCTTCAGTCAAAGAGTCTTTTAGGATCCAAAGCTCACCCATTTGCGGCGGCCAGCTGTTGCCAAGTTGAATACGTTCATGGCAGTGCATTAGCACACGGTTTAGGCCGTCTGAATCGACAGAGTTAGCAAATTCAATAAATTTACCGCTCGGCTCACTGCCGTATTGATATTCCCATTGTGTTTCGTATACGCTCAAAAAAGAGCCGAACACGTGGATACACCAATCTGTTAACTCCAACTCTGCAGGATCTTGATCAACAACAGGCACTTGCTGAGACGCACCTGAGTCTGCAGTTTGTCCCGCCGCTACTTTCACTTTGGTACTTTGATTTTCAATTACTTCAGGTACGACTGGAGCTTCACGTTGAACTTTCGGAGCTGGCTCAGAAGGTTGGCTTTTTGCCTTTTTGGATGAGCTGCTGCCTGAAGCGTTCAGATGGGCTAAGCTTTTGTCGATACCCATTTCCTTGAGCTTGTCCTGCATTTCCTGAATATTGAGAGGTTTTCTGGTTCTGTCTTTCATTTTGCTTCTCGTTAACTAGCCAGTACTGCAGCTTGGATTCAATCCGAGATAATGGCATTAATTCATTGGCTTTGGCTTTATACCAGAGGACAAATTTCTTCCATACTAAACTATGGTCACCGGACAAGCCGGAGAACTTAAATGCACGTTCTGCCCATGATGGTATCTCTTCTTCGTTGAGATCATGAGTCGAAACAGTATTGCTGTTCATTGAGCCTCGGCCTTGTGGGCGAGGGGCTTGCTGCATATTTTGCATTGGCGCCGGCGCAGGTTGAAACTTAGGTGCTGGTGCTGGTGCTGGTGCTGGTGCAGTAGAATACACTGGTATGCTATTGGGCGGTTGCGCTTCAACATCAACCTGAGCTTGTTCTTGTGCTTCCTCAATGAGCATTTTGAAAACGTGAATCTCTTTTTTGTCTCGATAATCTACTTTTATTTTATCGAGAAAGCCTTGGTCGACCAAGCATTTCAGGCAGTCGGCCAAACCAAAGGTAGAGAGAGCACAAAGCTGACCTGCTGATTGTAAGCACACATTGGTGTAGCCGCATTCATCAGCACCGTCTGCAAGCATCAATAAAACAAGCTTTTCTGCTGGGCTAGAAGTATTCACTTGCCAAGCTAAATAAGAATATTTGGCGCTCAAGATAGTGTTCTCAATAAAGGTAAATCGTTGCCACCATTGTAAGTCACCCCTAACTGAATTTATAGCAACTTAACAGAAAACGGCATTAGTAAGCCAAATATTAACCATAAGGAGAGGTCTGCCCCAAAAAGTAAGCCTACACTAATTCATTCTAGGTAAAAAGATGGCTAAAGATGAGGTTTTCGGCCGTATTTTTTGGGGCTGATTCTGCACCAAGGCTTAAAGTAACGTTGTCTATTAGCATTTTAGAATGCACTTCTAAATTTTGTATTATCCCCTCATGAACGTGCCTATCTTCCCTCTATACTGATTATTGATTGTTTTCTTCTCTATTTATCCATCTATTCATTAATTGTATCTAATTGACAAAATATCTTGATATGGTCGATATTTGCGCTATTATGACGATAAGTCAGTAATGACGAAGCGTCACAAAATGGTTGGCTACATGAATTTATCATTCGTGTTAATATATTGGATAGGAGCGTTTTAAATACTGGCGAAGCTTAGATAACGGCTAAGCTCATATATGGACTGAGAAATTATGTTTGGCTTTGGTTGTAAAGGCGATAAACAAGGTATCTTTGGTTGCAAAGGCGTGTTGTCTAAAAAGCAGCAGTCTATCGCAGACCGAGAAGTAGAATTGATGTTGTTAGCAAAAGATCTGGTTCGAGAACAAGGGTTCGGAAACCTCACGATGGATAAGCTAACGGCTGCGAGCTGTTATTCTAAAGGTACGATATACAATCACTTTTGCAGCAAAGAAGACGTGGTTTTAGCCTTGTGTATTCATTCTTTAAAGGCCGAGGCATTGATGTTTGCTCGCTCTGGAGAGTTTGAAGGCAACACACGCGAAAAGATCGTCGCATTACACGTTGCTTACCGAATCTATGCTCGCATGGAACCGGTACTATCAACTTGTGCGATCATGGCGAAAAGCCCGTGGGTACTAGAGAAAGCGTCTAGTGCACGCGTTACCGAGATGAACGAACTGGAAGAGCTGGTGATTGAACAAGCCGACTCTATGGTTAACCAAGCAGTAGAAGCGGGTGACCTAAAGTTCTCTTCTGGTGTGGGTTCAGATGCCATCGTGTTTGCAAACTGGTCAATCGCATTCGGTTCAAATGCCTTGTCACAGAACGCATCAAACAGTCGTTGTATCAAGCGGTTACAAGACCCGTATTCAGTATTACATAACGCAAATATGCTTCTAGATGGCCTAAACTGGCAACCCCTTTCTAGCGATTGGGATTACCGAAAAACCTGGCGTCGTGTAGAGCATGAATTGTTCAGTGAAGAAATTGCTTACTTAGAATCAGTAGGACGATAACCTTCCATTAAGCCCACTCATGTGGGTTTATTAATAACCATTTTTGACGATTCGTCATAACGTAAAATTGACCAAGTGTAGTTTTGGTTTTCTTGAACGTATGACTAAGAATTGTGTCTGTGTCAGCTTTGGCTGATTTTTTATGACACAAATATGACGAATCGTCACAAATGGAGACTGTGATGGAACATGACAGCCAGAAGCCCGCTTTAGAAACCCCTAATCTAAGCCGTAGCCGCTCAGATAGCAGTAACTTAGATAACGTGAATCTAAATAACTGTTGGTACTCAATACCGACCAAGCGTTCGTTTATCGTTCTGCTGGTGGTTCTTTCAATCATTGTGCTCTCTGCATTAGGGGCAAAGAACCTCTACTTCAGAGGAGACTACAACATCTTCTTCGAAGGCACCAACAAACAGTTGATGGCGTTCGAAGAAATCCAAACCACCTTTGCGAAAACCGACAACCTAGCGATTATTGTCGCGCCTGAAAATGGCAATGTATTCACCCCGGAAATCCTCACCTTAATTCAAAACCTTACGGTCGATGCGTGGCAGACTCCGTACTCAAGCCGTGTCGATTCACTTGCCAATTATCAGCACACCGAAGCCATTGAAGACGACCTCTTGGTGGAAGATCTGTTGTATGAAGGGTACGAGCATACACCAGAGCGAATCGCCAAAGTTAAACAGATTGCCCTAAACGAGCCACTACTCAAGAATGCGTTGGTATCAGCGTCTGGTGACGTGACTATTGTTAACGTGACCGTGCAATTACCTGAAGTGGATGAAACCGCGGAAGTGCAAGAAGTGATCGCGGCCATCAACACCATGATTGCCAAGTACCAAGCCGATTATCCGAATGTCGAGTTCCACAAGGCGGGCATCATTGCCATGAATGACGCCTTTATGATGTCGGCTCAGGAAGACAGCGCAACGCTCGTTCCATTAATGCTGTTGGTGGTGTTGGTGTTCCTGACCTTTATGCTGCGCTCATTCTTTAGTGTGGTTGCAACCTTACTTGTGATTATCTCGTCGATTGTGGCGACCATGGGGCTATCTGGCTGGGCAGGGATGTTCCTTAGCACGGCAACGGTCAACGTTCCAACGTTAGTATTAACCCTGGCCGTTGCCGACTGTGTTCACGTGATTGTGACCATGAGACAAGCCATGCAACGCGGGATGGAGAAAACACAAGCCATTCAATACAGCATCAAGCTGAATGCGATGCCTATTTTGATAACGTCTGTCACTACCGCGATTGGCTTCTTGATGATGAACATGTCGGATTCCCCGGTGTTGCGTGACTTCGGTAACTTATCGGCATTGGGTGTGATCATCGCATGTTTCCTATCTGTGACTATGCTACCTGCGCTGTTAAAACTATTGCCAGTTAAGGCTTTGCCTGCCAATGAAGCAGCGGAAAGCAAAGTCACCTTCATGGATAAGCTCGGTGATTTTGTGGTTGCTAACCGTAAAACGCTACTGCCTGTTTCAACTCTTGTGATTGTCGGCGCTGCGGCGTTAATTCCTTTGAACAAAGTGAATGATGAATCGGTGAAGTATTTCGATACCTCAAGTGAATTTAGACAAGCGGCCGACTTCATGGAGCAGACTGTAAGCGGCATGACGACCATCAGTATTGCAGTGAAAACCAACGAGTCTCAAGCGATAGCTGATCCTGTGTTTTTGCAAGCGATTGGTGACTTTACCGACTGGCTGCGTGTACAACCTGAAACCGACCATGTGGCAACGCTTTCCGATGTTTACATGCGTTTGAATAAGAACATGCATGGCGATGACGATAGCTACTACCAATTACCACTTAACCGGGAATTAGCTGCGCAATACCTGCTGCTTTATGAGATGTCTCTTCCTTATGGCTTGGACTTGAACAACCAGATCAACGTCGATAAGTCATCGATAAAAATGGTACTCACGGTCGATAACTTAGGCAGCGTAGAACTGGTTGAACTCGAAGAACGCATCTACTCATGGTTTGCAGCCAACGCGCCGCAATATGAAGTGGTCGCATCCAGTCCATCTCTGATGTTTGCTCACATCGGTGAAACCAATATGGCGAGCATGCTATCAACTTTGCCTATCACCTTAGTGCTTATCTCTGGTTTGATGATCTTTGCATTGCGCTCGGTTCGCTTAGGCATGATCAGTCTCGTGCCAAACATTGCCCCTGCAATTATTGGCTTTGGTATGTGGGCGCTTATCTCTGGTGAGATCAACCTTGGATTGTCGGTCGTAGTCACCCTTACTTTGGGTATCGTGGTTGATGATGCAGTGCACTTCTTAAGTAAATACCAACGCGCACGATTGGAAGGGAAATCCGCGGAGGAAGCGGTTCGTTATGCCTTCCACACTGTTGGCCGTGCATTGTGGATCACCACTGTTGTGCTCGTCGCTGGTTTCTCTGTACTGGCGATGTCGAGCTTCAGACTCAATTCCGACATGGGCTTACTCAGCGCGATTGTGATTTTTATTGCGCTGGTGGTCGACTTCATCTTGCTACCAAGCTTGCTGATGATCTTCGACAAACAAACTCACTATTCAGATAAACCTCAGCACGAATCAAAGCTATCTAAAGTCGATCAATCTAGCCCGTCTAAACCAGTTGGCGAACTGTCTACGTCGACCAAATAAGGAATCGTCAGCCTGCTGCGGTGGGCTGACTCAAGGAGAAATTTATGAAAAGCATTAAACACTTTATTACAAAGAAAACATTAATAACGTCATTGATAACAATGAGCGCGTTTGCAGCTTTCTCTGCGTTAGCAGACCCAGCGAAAGGCCTAGAAATTGCCGAGCAACGTAAAGCTGTCGATATGGGATGGGGGGATTCTGTCACGACTATGGAGATGCTACTTCGCAACAAACAGGGCGAAAGCAGTACGCGCATAATGCGATTGAAGTCGTTAGAGGTTGATGACGATGGCGACAAAGGGCTGACCATTTTTGATGAGCCACGTGACGTCAAAGGCACGGCTTTCTTGAACCATTCACACATCTCTAAATCGGATGACCAATGGCTATATTTGCCTGCGTTGAAGCGTGTAAAACGCATCTCTTCACGTAACAAATCGGGCCCGTTCATGGGCAGTGAGTTTGCTTATGAAGACTTAAGTTCGTTTGAGCTAGAAAAGTACACCTTCAACTACATTGAAGACGCCAAAATCGAAGGTGTCGATACCTTTGTTTTAGAGCAAGTGCCGACCGACAAAAATTCAGGCTACACCAAGCAGAAAGTATGGCTCGATCAACAATATTACCGCCCCGTTCAGGTTGAGTTTTACGACCGTAAAGGCGCACTGCTCAAAACCCTCTCGTTCCAAGACTACCAACAATATCTAAACCAATACTGGCGCGCTCACACCATGTCGATGCAAAACCACCAAACAGGTAAAAGTACGGTATTAACCACGACAGATTTAGCGTTCCAGACCGGTCTTAAGGACAAGGATTTTCAAAAAAACACACTTAAACGTGCAAAGTAAGGCAAGAATATGAAAAGGATTGTGTTAACAGGAACGCAGTTATCTTTAACCTTGGCAGCGACAGTCGGGCTTATGCAGGTGTCGTTGCCATGTGTGGCGGCTGGATTTAGCTCTGAGTTCGTAGAACAGATTAGCCCACAGTTTGCAGGGCAGGTTAACCTTGAACACAGGCAGTTCATTAGCGACGGCTTACAAGGGCAAGATAAAGGGCAAAGCTCACTGGTGTTACAACCAGAGTTTTATTGGGAGCAAGAAGAGGGTAATGGCAGCTTTACCTTCACGCCCTTTTACCGCCTAGACAGTGAAGACGACGAGCGAAACCATGGTGACATTCGTGAAGCCCTGTACCTAACGTATTGGGATGACTACGAACTGCGAGCGGGTGTCGGCAAGGTGTTTTGGGGCGTGACCGAATCGGCGCACTTAGTGGACGTAGTAAACCAAACCGATGCTATTGAATCGGTCGATGGTGAATCGAAATTGGGTCAGCCTATGGTGCACTTCACATCGATAAAAGAGTGGGGAACCATCGATGCTATGTTACTGCCGTATTTTCGTGAGCGTACCTTTGCAGGGGAAGACGGACGGTTAAGATCAACCGTACCTGTATCAAACGATGCGCTTTACGAATCTTCGAGAGAAGAAAAGCATGTTGATGTGGCATTGCGTTATAGCCAAATGTACGGCGACTGGGATGTCGGTTTAAGTTATTTAGGCGGCACAAATCGCGACCCTTATTACCGTGTGGAAGGCAGCAATCTCAAGCCATACTACGCACAAATGCAGAATTTCGGGCTTGATGTACAAGGCATTATTGGCGATTGGTTGTGGAAGCTAGAAAGCATTTATCGCGACAGCTACGACAACCACACTGGCGTGGCGACAGGCTTTGAATACACGTGGGTTGGGGCGCTAGAGTCGTATTGGGACATCGGCTTCATTGCTGAATACTTGTATGACAGTCGAGGCAATAACGCCCAAACCATCGGCCAAAACGATGTGTTTCTTGGTGCGCGTTTTGCCTTGAACGATGAAGACGGCACCGAAGTGCTTACAGGCATAACTCAAGACTTAGATAACAGCGATGTCTACAGCGCGAAGCTCGAAGCATCAAGCCGAATCAACAACAATCTCAAGTGGCGATTAAACGCTTGGTTGTTTGAGAACGAAACCCCAGAAGACTTGTTGTTCTTTGCTCGTAAGGATGATTTTGTTGAGGTAGCGTTGGAATATTATTTCTAGTGTTAGTTTGGTGGGGCGTTCTTGTTAAAGGGCGCGTCTCAGATTTAAGACGTGCTGTATTTATAATGTTAAACGTCTTCTTTTTATAAAATAGAGCAAATAATCGAATAGTCCTATAGGTAAGATGGTTATATTTTTTGAGTATCTATAACCTCCGAATATGCATGTGAATCGTGCTGGTGGTATCGGCCCTAAGGGATCTATGAGTTTATTTAATTGGGATCAAAACTTTGAAACAGGCATTGGTGTTGTCGATGAACAACATCAATACCTTGTTGGTTTTATCAACCACTACGGAAATCTTTTGTCAGAGAATACAATCTCTATAGACGACATTAACATCGCTTTACTCGATCTCACACGCTATGCCGAATTTCACTTTAAAGAAGAAGAATCTTTGATGAGAGATTGCGGTGTGTATGAGCGACACATTGAAGAGCATATCAAAGTGCATCGTGTATTTATGCAAGATATCTACAGTATGCAAGCTTTCATCATGGAAGAAGATCAGCCGTCAGCACGGCAGCTATTAGACTTCCTCATCCACTGGCTTGCTTACCACATCCTCGGTATCGACCAAAACATGGCGCGACAAATGACCGCCATAGAAGAGGGCGCAACACCTCTACAAGCCTTTGAAGCAGAAGAAAAGCAGCAAGATTCTGCGACTGTCCCGCTGTTGGCTGCGCTTAACGGCCTGTTTGAACAAGTATCTGAACGAAACAAACAGTTGTTACGCTTCAATCAGTTACTCGAAGACAAAGTCGAGGAACGGACGGCAGAATTGAAACGAGCGAGTAAGAAACTTGAAGAACTGTCGTTAACAGACTCACTCACTCATTTGCCTAACCGCCGCAGTGCCTTTAAGCAGTTAGCGCTACATTGGCAAGACTCCAAAGAACTGGGTATGCCTTTAGTGTGCATTATGATTGATGCCGACAACTTCAAGCGCATTAATGACACCAGTGGCCATGATGCAGGTGACTTGGTGCTACAAACCCTCGCGAACGAACTGAAAAACAGGTTTCGCAACGATGATATTGTGTGTCGATTAGGGGGCGATGAGTTCTTGGTGATTTGCCCGGATACTGACCTTAATGGGGGCATGCACATCGCAGAAACGACTCGACAGAAAGTGTCTGAATTAGAGATCGAAACTGGCAACCAAGCTTGGATTGGCAGCATTAGTGTCGGTGTGGCTGAAATGAGCCAAGAGTTTGAAACAATGAATGAATTGATTAAAGCGGCTGATGAGTCTGTTTATTTAGCGAAAAACGCGGGGAAGAACAGCGTTTGTTCGATTCAGATCTAGCCTTCAGGTCATTTCCAAATTAAGAAGTGGAACCAGTAATTGTTCCACTTCTTCCTACTCCTCATTAATGTCCTGTTAAATTTGCCGTGTTTTTAGTCAATAACTTGTTCTTTTAGCGATTCAATTTGGCATTAGTTGCGTGTTTGATTACTATGTGTAGCTATCTAAAAAACTAATCATCCGATACGGACACTACCCAACTGGTAGATGAGGAAATGATGCAACATCTAGAAGAGATCATTGCTAATGCAACGACTGCTATTGATACAGCAGATTCGTTAGTCGCACTTGATGAAGTGCGAGTTCAGTATTTAGGTAAGAAGGGTGAACTCACTCTTCAACTACAAAGCCTAGGTAAACTTCCACCTGAAGAGCGTCGCACTGCTGGTCAAGAGATCAACAAAGCGAAAGGTGCTGTTCAACAAGCGATCGCAGCTCGCAAAGACGCACTTCAACGTGCAGAGCTTGAAGCGAAACTAGCTGAAGAAACTATCGATGTGAGCCTACCAGGTCGTCGCATTGAGAACGGTGGTCTTCACCCAGTTACTCGCACAGTTGAGCGTATCGAACAGTTCTTTGGTGAGCTTGGCTTTAGCACTGAGTCTGGCCCTGAGATCGAAGATGCATTCCACAACTTTGATGCACTAAACATCGCAGACGATCACCCAGCTCGTACTGATCACGATACTTTCTTCTTCAACCCTGATCTAATGCTACGTACGCACACTTCTGGTGTTCAAATCCGTACGATGGAAAACGGCCAACCGCCATTCCGCTTCATTGCTCCGGGTCGTGTTTACCGTAACGACTACGATCAAACTCACACGCCAATGTTCCACCAAGTGGAAGGTATGTTAGTTGATGAGAACGTAAACTTCGCACAACTTAAAGGCATTCTTAACGATTTCCTTTGTAACTTCTTTGAAGAAGAAGTTGAAGTGCGTTTCCGTCCTTCATTCTTCCCGTTCACAGAGCCTTCAGCTGAAGTTGACGTGAAACGTAAAGATGGCAAATGGCTAGAAGTTCTAGGCTGTGGCATGGTTCACCCTAACGTACTTCGCTCTGTTGGCATCGACCCTGAGAAATACTCTGGTTTTGCATTCGGTATGGGTGTAGAGCGTCTAACGATGCTTCGTTACGGCGTAAATGACCTTCGTGCGTTCTTCGAGAACGACCTTCGTTTCCTTAAACAATTCAAGTAATCCGGGGCAGTCAAAACTATGAAATTCAGTGAATCTTGGCTACGCGAGTGGGTTAAACCTGCAATTAACAGCGAAGAGCTAGCTCACCAAATCACTATGGCTGGTTTGGAAGTTGACGATGTAGAACCTGTTGCTGGTGAATTCACCGGCGTTAAAGTAGGTAAAGTGGTTGAGTGCGGTCAGCACCCAGACGCAGACAAACTACAAGTAACTAAAATTGATATCGGCGAAGCCGATCTTGATGGAAATAAACAGCTTTTAGACATCGTATGTGGTGCATCTAACTGTCGTCTTGGCCTAACTGTAGCAGTAGCAACAGTTGGCGCAGTACTTCCTGGTGACTTCAAAATCAAGAAAGCAAAACTACGTGGCGTTCCATCGCACGGCATGCTTTGTTCTTTCTCTGAGCTAGGTATCGACGTAGAATCTGATGGCATCCTTGAGCTGCCTGAAGGCACAACGCTAGGTATGGACGTACGTGAGCTTCTTGAGCTTAACGACGTAACTATCGACGTAGACCTAACAGCAAACCGCGCAGACTGCTTCAGCATCCGTGGCCTTGCTCGTGAAGTTGGCGTACTAAACCGCGCAGACGTTACAGAGCCAACAGTTGAAACTGTTGCAACAAGCATTGAAGACACAGTATCTGTTGAAATCAAAGCAGCTGATGCTTGTCCACGTTACCTTGGCCGTGTGGTTAAGAACGTAAACGTGAAAGCGGACACTCCAATCTGGATGCAAGAAAAACTGCGCCGTTGTGGTATCCGTTCAATCGACCCAGTTGTAGACATCACAAACTACGTGATGCTAGAGCAAGGCCAACCAATGCACGCATTTGATCTAGCTAAGATCGAAGGCGGTATCGTGGTTCGTCTAGCAGAGCAGGGCGAAAAGCTAACACTTCTCGATGGCAACGAAGCTGAACTAAACAGCAATACGCTTGTTATCGCTGACCACAACAAAGCACTAGCAATCGCTGGTATCTTTGGCGGTCAAGATTCAGGTGTTACAACTGAAACAACAGACGTACTTCTTGAAGCGGCATTCTTCGCACCGGATCACATCCGTGGTCGCGCACGTGCTTACGGCCTTCACACAGATTCTTCTCTACGTTTCGAACGTGGTGTTGATTCAACACTTCAAGCAGCAGCAATGGAGCGTGCAACAGAGCTTCTAGTTGAGATCTGTGGTGGTGAAGTTGCGCCAGTAAACGGCAGCGAATCTGAAGCTGACCTTCCTAAAGCAAACGTAGTTGCTCTACGTCGCGCTAAGCTAGACAGCCTACTAGGTCACGAAATCCCATCTACAGACGTAGTGGAAATTCTTACTCGCCTAGGTTGTGAAGTTGAAAGCACTGATGCAGGTTGGACGGCAACGTCTCCATCTTGGCGTTTTGATATCGCAATCGAGCAAGACCTAATTGAAGAAGTAGGTCGTATCTACGGTTACGATAACATTCCAAACCAAGCGCCTAAAGCGGCACTTAAAATGAATGACCACAAAGAAGCTAACCAGCCGCTTAAGCGCGTTCGTGACCTTCTTGTAGACCGTGGCTACCACGAAGCAATCACATACAGCTTCGTAGAACCAGAACAGCAAAAGCTTGTTGTACCTGGTGTTGAGCCGCTAATTCTGCCATTCCCAATCTCTGCGGACATGTCAGCAATGCGTCTTGGCCTAATCCAAGGTCTTCTAAACACAGTGGTTCACAACCAGAAGCGTCAACAGTCTCGTGTTCGTCTATTCGAATCAGGCCTACGTTTCATCCCTGAAGCAACGGCTGAAAACGGCATGCGCCAAGAAATGATGCTTGCGGGCGTTATCTCTGGTACTCGTGGCGAAGAGCACTGGGACATTGCAACTAACACTGTAGATTTCTTCGATCTTAAAGGTGACCTAGAAGCCGTTCTTGAGCTTTCTGCAAACGAAATCGCATACAGCTTCAAAGCCCTTTCTTCTGAAGCAAAAGAGCGCAACCCAGCACTTCACCCAGGCCAGTCAGCAGTGATTATGGCTGATGGCAAAGAAGTCGGCATCATTGGTACTGTTCACCCAGAACTAGAGCGTAAGTTTGGTCTTAACGGCCGCACTATCGTATTCGAAATCGAATGGGCAGCTATCAACACTCGCGTGCTTCCAGAAGCAGTAGCGGTATCTAAGTTCCCTGCAAACCGTCGTGATATCGCCGTAGTTGTTGACGAAGCAGTTGCTTCTGGCGACATCGTAGAAGCGTGTATCGCTGCTGGTGGTGAATTCCTAACAGGCGCTAAACTGTTCGACGTATACGTTGGTCAAGGCGTTGAAGAAGGTAAGAAGAGCCTAGCAATCGCACTTAGCCTACAGTCTGTAGAGCGCACACTAGAAGATGCGGACATCGCTGGTTCAGTAGATGCTATCGTAGCTTCAATCTCAGAGAAATTCGGCGCAGCACTTCGCGACTAATCTCTTCTGATAGATAGAAAACCAAAGGCCTCGCATTGCGAGGCCTTTTTTTTGTCTCTAGAAACATTGTTAATTTGGTCGTCTATCAAATATTTCATATATGGGTAACTTTGATAGATTAGAGATGTGCCAATTAACTTACCAAAATGTTAGATTGTGCTGGTTTTTAATCGATTCAATACCTGATAATGGTAGTGGTTCTATGTATATGACAATAAAATAAAGATAACACTCTAACGGTGACTTGTTTACTGTAAAATAAACTATTGAAAAAATTGAGATCAAGTAGAGATGGCGCTTAAGTCTGTAAGAATCAAAAACATATTATCCTTTGAAGATTGTACTATAACTAATTTTAGCGACTTCAATTGTATTATCGGTAAAAATAATGTTGGTAAGTCAAACTTTTTAAAAGTTTTAGAGTACTTTTACTCAAATTTAAAAAATGAATCAGTTATACCGTTACCACTTCAATCTAATTATTCTAGTGTAGGTAAAATAACAATAACATACGACACCACTAGACTGGAAGAAGTAATTAAAAGTAGAAAAAGCAAAAGTGATTATCAAAAACATATATATAGCTCTCTATTTAAAGATGATAACTTTAATTTGGTTGTAAATAGGAAGATTAGAAAAGAGTTTAAGCTAACATTAATAATTAATAGCAATGGTTCTATTAGTTGGTCTGATAAAGACAAAAATGTGAGAAAGATAATAAACAGAATATATCCATTGTTTTCAATAGATGTTAGAAAAATGGATTTGTATGATTGGGACAAGCTTTGGAAAACAGTTAGTCAGCTTAAGTTTCTAAATACTAAGTCTCTGAATACAAGTCAAATAGTCGACTTCTTCGATGAGAGAGTTTCAAAAAAAAGTAACGCTTATAAAGATTATGTAAAAATCGTTGGGGAATTGACTCAAGCATCGCCATATAATTATCAAGACATGGTTCTTAACTATATAAAAGTTGGATTGAGCGGGCATAAATTCAATATAGACGGTTTTGAATTAAGTACACAGTCTGACGGGACAAATTCACATAGATTTATTGAACTTTTCCTATCGTTAATTATTACTCTTACAAGAAGAGAGTATATTACTCCTATTGTATATATTGATGAGCCAGAATTAGGTTTACATCCCAAGTTAAATGAAAGATTAATATATAATTTACATAATCTATATAACGAACTCAAAAAAAATACGGATAGCAAAAAACTAGGAAAATATGCAACACCTTATCCTACAGTGTTAATGACTACACATTCACCTAATATTCTTAAATCCGTAATAAAACAGTTCAAGAATGATGGTGAACATAGTGTTTTCCATTTTGGATTGCAATCAAGAAAAACAATTGTTTCACTACTAAATACAAAGTTCAAGGATAAGAGGTTTCTCAATGTATTTAGTGATAACGAAGCTAGATTATATTTTAGTGATTTTATTCTATTCGTTGAAGGTGAAACAGAGTTAGAGTTATTTGGTAACATGAGCTTAGTGGAAAAGTATGGTTTCCTAAACAAGGTGGATATTTACAAAACAAATGAAGTGATGCTCCGTTCCATTAACCCTAGAGAATCTAAAGCTCCTATCCCATACTTAAATGTTTATGATGCCGATAAGATGTTGACTTACAACTTTGATAACAAGGAATTTATTTTAAAGAAAAAAGAAGTTAATCTGCATGAGCTAAAAGATAGATACAAATATGCTACATTTATTTCCCCTAACTATCCTATAAAAAGGGCACTAAAGTCCATTTTGACAATCGATGGTGTCTCTATATCTGTTAATAAGAAAGGGACGGAGTTTTCTAAGCTATCTTATCTTTCATTTATAAATAAGTGTAATAACATATTATTAAAAACTGATCGAGTACATGTAGCGCCATCTACGATTGAAGAAACTTTGATCTGTAAAGAGTCTAGGAAAATGGCAATTCGCTGGTTAATAAACCAAACAGAAGAGCTCGTCGAAGGAACTCTAATGATTGGTGGTGGAGGTGATATAAACAAAAAACTGGATAGTTTTAGGCGTAGATTTAAAAAAGATAATATTGACTACTTCTATAAAAATGTGTTCACACCCCACGAATATAATGGGGATTTATCAGAGGAAAATAAGGATTTTGTAAAACAAATTCTTGTACTTAATTTGAAAAAATTGCTGAAGCAATTCTATATTAAAAATGATGACTTAAATAGAAACGATCAAGTCACAACGTTACGTCTTGCGTTAGATGGTAAAACTCACACATTATGTAGTCAGAAATCAAAAAATTATGAGAGTGCTATTAGCCCTGAGCTTAGGAATGCTGTCGATAACATCAAAGAACAATGCTTAAAGAAGCTTCCTATGCAGTTAGGAAAAACGGGTGGCTGGGTAACATCGTTTTTAAATTTTGCAATTGCAGACATTGAGAATGAATCCTATACCGATAGTGAATTTCGTGAGAAATTTTCTAGGATTTTCCCACACTTGGATGATATACTTAAGAAGATTTCAGTATCGATAGTTTAGAGAGTTTTTGCTCGCAAATTCGATATTTTTATATCCTAGTCTCAACATTGTCTGACTCTGTGCATCCCTGTGTAGGTGTACTTTTAATGCACGACAAGTTCGTGAAAAGATGAATTAGTATCCATGTGGAATCATAATGAAAAATTATACTGTTAATAGTTCTGTTTTATCCGTTCTTAAAGAGTGTACATTTTTCGATGAAGGGAGTGGCTTAAAGTCACTCCCTTCAACTCACTTTAAAGAAACTAAAGTTGGGAAAAAGTTCGTATATGTACCTTCTGGTTCAGAAAGAAACCATATTAATGCTATACATGAATCTTTAAATAAAAGTTTATTTAGTCGAATCCCAATTAATCAAGCAGCTACTGCTTATTCGAAAAATAAGTCGTACTTAAATTTTCTTGAACCACATAGGAATAGCTATTACTTTTTAAGGTTAGATCTCAAGAACTTTTTTCATTTCATTAATAGAACTGTAGTAAGAAACTCCATTTCAGAGCATGTGTCTTCATCTGAGGTTATTGAAGGATGTAGTCAATCTAATTTGGATTTTATAGTCAATATTTTAACGATTACGCTCCCTGATACATCAAAAAATGAAGAGTTTTCAGGTAAGACAATTTTGCCTATAGGTTTTAAATCATCTCCTGTCGTATCTAATATAGTATTTAGAAAGTTAGATATTCTAATAGAAAGGTTTTGCGCCAAGAATAATGTGACTTATACTCGTTATGCGGATGACATGCTTTTTTCAAGCTCGACCGTGAGAGATGATAAATATCGAGAGAAATCTGTTTTTGATGACTTGTTCAAGAAGAAAGAGAAAGTCCCATTTTTGCATTCAGATAAGTTTATAGAAGAAATTTCTTTCATAGTTAATATTGATGGGTTTAAATTAAATAGAAAAAAGACGGTAAAGTCAAAGAAGCACTTATCACTTAATGGATATTTAATATCGGGTTCAGATTATCCTTATTTGAGCGGTAGTATAAGGATATCTAATAAGAAAACAAAGATAATATCAAAAATGATTCATGAATGTAATAAAGATCAGGATGACATATCGCTATATAAATCTGTATTTGGCGTTAATCCGTCAAAAATAAATTTCAGATATAAGCCAAATGAGGCTTTTTTGATTAAATATTGTCGTTCTCAGGTTCTAAATAAGTTGGTGGGTTATCGTTCATATTTAATATCAATACTGAAGTTTAATGAAAATTACTCATGTATAGACGGTAAATTTATAAATAAATGTGAAAGTCTGACTAGATGCCTAGAAACTATAATTGAATCTCGAATGGATAAGTAACTTAGGCGTACAAAGATAATTTAAATAGTAGTTATATGTTAGTAGAGTTTTTATTGATAAAACTTTTTACGTCCAAAGACTAATTGCATTTTATTTATTGACTTATAAATCAATAATCATATCCCTGTAAACAGATCAAGGTGTCTTTTTCCTACTCTTATACCTGTCAAAGTAGAAAGGACATAGTTAATTGGGAGCTTCTCTTTCATTACAGTTAACTCATTATGTAGCTGAAACGAGTTGGTTAAGCTGCCATCAAAGAAGCCCTCTTTATTTAAACCCCTTGACCCGTCTACAACTTCACACTTTATAGTGACTATATTGATTGAAGGGTTCGCTTTGTGTTTGCCCTCCAAAGTAAGTAGAGAGACACTATGAAACGTTTAATTCTAAACATCACACTCTTGCTATTCATGGCTCTTGGTAGCATGAATGCCGTAGCTCACGGTTCAACTGTTAAAGCGATGAACTAGGTCCGTTGTAACCGTTAGATTGATAAAACTAGGGCCTCGCGCGTGCGAGGCCTTTTGTATTCCGACCAAAACTTAATAACAGCAAGGGCCAAATATTCAATAACTCTCGTCTAGAGGTTAACGAAAACTTGGGATAATCGCTGGTACTCCTGGTAGAAGACCAACCAACGCCATCACACCACTTAGTACAATAAACATAATGCCCGGCAACACCCAACGGCTCATTTTACTCAGTTTACCGCTACGTTCTTTACAACCTATCAGGCCTAAGTTATCCAACAGCATGGTGAGAGACCAGCCAAATGCGGGGTTAACGAGCGCTGAAGAAAATACAACAATCGCTGCCGATTGCGTGGTTTTCCCTTCACGCGTCATTTCCATTCCAGCTTCTAGCAATGGCACAAATACCCCAACAATGAGCGCAACACAAAGTACGGGTTGCCATATCGCTAAATCCATCGGGTAGCCCCAAACTGCGGCGATGATACAGAACAGAGCCGTCAGCAAAGCGCCAGCAGGAATAGGGCGTTTAGCAATCGCCGCCGGTACGATATAAGTACCCCATGAAGACGTAAAGTTAGTACCACCAAGCAAGGAACCGAACGTTTGACGAATGGAAGCGGTGGTCATGGTATCGTCAATGTTCATGTGTACTTTTTCAGTACGCTCTGGGTAGCTGATTTTTTGAAATACTTGGTGCCCTAAGAAATCTGGCGACCACATAGCGACGGCTAAAATCGCGAACGGCAATACCACCATGAAGTGTTCAATCGTCGGTAGGCCTAGCATCCAACCTGTATCTTCTCCCCACCAATACATAGGGTTCATGTTAGGTAAGCCTGGCTCAGTGTGGAAAGCAAATGGCGCACCCATGGCAAACGCAATCGTACCACCCAGTAAGCAACTAAGAGGGACGGCTAACCAACGTTTGCGGAAATGTTCTAATAAAGCGTACAAAATGATGGTGCAAAAGATCACGACAAACGCGATATGGCTCATACCGATTCCCTCAGCCCAAGCGAACAGCTTTTTCACTTGAGAGGCGGTTCCAACAAAACCAAGGTAGAGCAATAAGCCGCCACATACGCCTTTACTGGTGAGGTTGGCCAACATGCTGCCACCTTTACTGATGGCTAAGATTAGGCCAAAAGCGCCAATCAGTAACCCAAAGGCCATAGGGTGTCCGCCAGCTGCAACGACAATCGGAATTAAAGGGATGAGTGGGCCGTGTGTACCGGCGAGGTTAGCGGTCGGCAATAAAAAGCCAGAGAATAGAATGATAAAAACAGAGGCGATGAGTAGCTCATAACGAACGTTTTCTAAAATAAAGCCTTCATCTAGCCCTAGCGCCCCGGCAAAGGTGGCTGCTATCGCTCCCACCATAACAACTTTACCAATGGTAGCGGCCATAGCTGGGATGGTGTCTTCTATCTCAAATCGATAATCTTTAAACGGCAAATTGGGACGCCAGCGTTTAGGCGCCATGATTTGTAACTCATGCTCTAAATATTGTTCGCGGGAATCAAATTCCGATCTTGGTTTATGTTGTTGTTCATAGGTGAGTTCATCCTCATTGGCTTGAGGCTTATCTGGTCGTATATGTGCGGACTCTAAAGTAGTGCTCATTTTGATTCCTTTCATTCACACTCTGAGGTGTGCTATTCCAACAAACGTTATTGACCCACGGCAGAAGTGTAAATAATGTGTCAACTTATAATTAAAAACTCATTAACATTTAGTTGCTAGTACCTTATACCAAACCAAAAAAAACAAACAGTCTCAGACAGTTAGACATTAGTCGTAGAGTAAGTCGACAAGTATTAGGCTTTGTAGATAGTGTGTATCTGACTATTTGTAGATCCTTAATTTCTCCCACGTTCTGTACTTGATAATGATAGAATCCCCGCATCTGAATTATCGAGAAACTAGGTATTTATAAACAATGTTTATCCATCACGTTAACGGCATCGACTGGCTGGTGATTACAGCTTTTGAAGAACTAAAACCGATGTTTATCGAAGATGCTGGTCCAATTCCATCTTACTTTTCTACCGCCAGTGAATTGAGCCTGATTGATCAAGCCAAGCGCAGCTATGGATTTTTACCGACACTCCGCGGTGTGATCACCGATACCGGTACGTATCAAAGTAAAGATCTTGAAGAAGATTTGAACCCACAGCTGGCGTGTATCGTTGAAGGGCGTGGTCGGGTGTTTATCTACCACGGCGACTATGTGGCTTTTGTCGATGAAGAGCAAACCTTCATTACCCGAATGAACTGAAAATTATTCGAAGGTTTAGGTTGGTTAATTGGCACCTCTAAAAAGGAATGGGGCTGGTCTGAACTCGTTATTTCTGCTTGCGCGAAGATGGACATTTCTGAGTTATGAGGATTGGACTGTTGTTACGCACCAGATAACTGTTAACATCCCTAACATCGAATACCACCGCTGTTAGCGGTGGTCGATTTGCGTTGAAATGGGTATTTCATTGTCAACAATTCACGCTGATATGTTTACGAAAAATGCTGTGTTTTAAGCAGGCAGATAGTCTACGAATAGTACTACGCCGAAAAAGATAAGAACAACACCCGCACCTCTTTCCACTAGGTGTATGCTGCGCTTCAGATATTGTTGTATACGAGGTTGTCCAATTGCCACAGCAATCAATAAATTCCAAAGAAGAACAGCAAGAAACATCCATACACCAGAAGACATTTGCTGAACTAGTGTAACTTCACTTCCTAGAATGACCGTCATGAGACTCATATAGAATAAAGCGTTCTTAGGGTTAAGTAGTGCTGAATTTAGGCCGAGTAATAGTTGTTTTATTGCAGAAGGGACTTTTTCTTGCTCTGCTTCAAGGAGAGTCTCATTTCTTTTACTTTTAAGTAGCCTTGTACCAATCCACAGTAGGTAAATAGCACCTAAAACTTCAACCACCGAAAAGATCACTGGATTATCACGAATACTCGTCCATCCAAGTATTGCTATCATGATATAGACTGCATTTCCCATCGCAACTCCAAGACAAATAAACTGGCTTCCTTGCAGTTTATGTCGGATTGAATGAGCTACGATCAGGAAAAAATCTTGACCAGGGCTTAATAGTGCGACGAAATGGGCTATTGCCAAAGCAGGAAATGCCACAGGGAAAAGGGTAGTAAACAACATTAATAATTACCTATAGTTAAATTATTATCGAACTATAGATTTTTGCGTCTAGGAATTATTGTCGAAAATTGACGTTACCCGCTGGTATTGCCGTGGTGTAGAAGCAGTATAGTTAACAAAAGCACGATGTAATTGACTTTGATCTGAGTAACCAACTTCTGTGGCGACATCAACTATATTCATGCCGCATTTCAATAAGAGCTTGGCTTTTTCAACGCGGGTATTATTTAAAAATGATTTGGGAGTTATACCAAAGCGACGTTTGAAACTTCTGATTAATGACTCTTTAGGTCGTTTAAGCTGTTGAGAAATAACATTTAGTGATGGTGGGTTAGCTATATTCTCTAACAGTAAATTTCTTACCTTATAGGCAAACTCGTCATCATTTTCTCGAACGGTCAATGGTGAGCAAAAAAAACTCAGTAGATTTAACACTTCACGATTGACTTCCAAAACAAGTTCTTGAGATTCCTGCTCTAGCAGTTCGCAAATTAAGTCTGTCAGACTCTTCTCTGTTCCACTGTATGTAAACAGGTTTTGGTCACAAATAAATTGAGTGACCTCATATCCATATAAAGTTGAAAGCATTTCACAACACCATGCTTTATCGACATAAAGCATGTGGTAACTACGAGGCTTGCCGTCAACTGGATTGCAAGCGTGAACCTTACTCGGTTCAATCAGAATGATATCATCTTCATTGAGAATGACATGTTCCCCATTCATAGATAAACAAGTCGATCCTGACTTAATGATCCCAACTGATAACTCCGAGTGGCTATGGGCTTTGTAACCTTGAGTACTGTTATATGTGGTTCGAATTGTCAGGTGTGGAACACGTTTGCTACTCCAAAATTGCTGATTGATGTCACGAACAGTATTAGCCACGATATGAAATTCCAAGATACGCTACATATCTATCGTATTTCATAAAATAGCTTTACACAATGCTCAGCCCTAGTGGAATTTACCTCACTGGCAACTTGGTCTTTGTTTTTACCTGACCAAAGGCGAAGCTGGATTCAATAGACGCAATATTAGGCAGGCGAGTTAATTGCTTACGGATAAACTGCTCGTAGCTTTTGAGCGACTCACTGACCACATGTAATAGGTAGTCGTGATTGCCTGTCATCAAAAAGCACTCCAACACTTCATCAATCACCTCAATGTGTTGCTCAAAGTCTCGCATGTTCTCTTCAGTCGGCTTTTCGAGCTTTACCAACACAAACACATTCACAGGCAGACCACACGCTTCTTGATCAACGCTGGCGTGATAGCCGCGAATAATCCCTTGTTTCTCCAGTGCTCGAACTCGGCGTAAACAAGGAGAGGGTGATAGCGCCACTCGATCGGCCAACTCTTGATTAGTCAGCCGTGCGTTGCTTTGCAGTTCAGCCAGTATTTTCTTGTCGATCTCGTCCATTAGCATAATCCATCAATATTGAATTTAGTTTGGCAATATTATTGCTCAAAGTGTATGCCTTACTTAGCAAATAGCAATTTTTAACATCTGCCCAAAACTAAAATTAAAGGAGGAATAACAAGCATGGAATGACTTAGGAACTATGAATACTTCAACTCAACTTAGCCCGCTGCGAAAAACCACCAAACACGAACAAGCAGAAGCACTTGCCATTGAGCAAGCCAAGCATTTTGGTATCGACCCAAACAGTGATTACGGCATCACGCTGATTGAACTGGCTACAACGCTGTACCAAGCCAATACCAAGACACACGACCTTTGGGCGCTGACTGTTGATGGACTTTCAGAGCTCGACAAAAGTGACCGAATCGCTTGGTTTAACGCTAAACGTTTCTTGTCATTCCAGATCGCGAAGATCCTCGATAACCTGCAAAACCCAATGCGTGCCACTTACCAGTCTATTGCCACCAATAATGGTAATTTTGCCTCTAAAGGTGCGTATCCTATCTTCGATAATGTTGCTGCTATCTTTTCTGCAAGCCCTGTTATTACGCGCACCGCGACCTATTTGTTTGCGTGTACAGAATGGATTGAAGACGCCTTCAACGGTAAAGAGCCGCTGCACGATATCTATTCTCGACTGCTTAACCCGACATCGATCTCACTGGCTAATCATATGGTTGATATTGAGGCTGGTTCTAGAGCGAACGAGTATCTAGCTTGGAACTTCAACTCAGGGATGGCGGCCATTGATGGGTTGTTGAGCCACTTGCTCGGGCATGAAGACATTGTCCTGGCTTCACGTAATATCTACGGCGGTTCTTACCAGTTGTTGGAAGATTGGTTTGGCAAGCCTTCTAATTTGAATGTCGCGGTAGAGTGGGTCGATGGTTACTCTGGTGATGAGTTTGCGACGCGACTTGATGAGGTTGCCGAAAAATACGCTGATCGCCTCGCCGCAGGTAAGAAAATCTACGTATACCTAGAGTCACCGTGTAACCCACATGGCTACGTGTTAGACGTTGCTAGCATCAGTAAAGCTGGTCACTCTCGTGGTTGGGATGTGATTGTTGACTCGACAGTGGGCACGCCTTTATTACATCCAGTACTGAAACGTGATGATGTGATGGAAAGGCCAGATTATGTGATTCATTCCTACACAAAAGAACTGGCGGGTTCTGGCATCACAACTGCTGGGGTTGTGATTGGTCGCAATGAGACTATGTTTGTGCCAAAAGGAGAGGAGGTGATTTTCACCAAACCTAACGGTGATGAGGCCAAAATTCCATGGAACGAAACGCTGTTTTGGAATGTGTATTACATCAAAGGCGCATTCTTAGACGCAGACAAAGCGTTTGAAGTGCTCAATGGCATGAAGACTTATGAGATGCGTGTGGTGCAGAAAACCATCAATACTTTGACTCTCGCGAAGATCTTTGATGCACACCCTGATATCAATGTCTCATGTCCTGCTTTGCCAGACAGCGATAACTATGAACACTGCCAGAACAACATGTACTTGGGGCTACCAGCTGCGCTGTTTACTATCGATATGGAAGGTAACGGCGATCGTGCGCCAATCAATCGAGATGGGTTCAAACAGTTCTTCGACATGCTTGAGCCCGCAATCGGCATGCAAGTGAGTTTGGGGCAAACCAATACCGTGGCGCTGTGTCCGGCACTGACTACGCACTCAGAACTCAGCGATGAGGCACTCAATGAAGCTGGCATCAAACCGACCACAATGCGTATCTCTATCGGTTTGGAAGACCCTCGAATGTTCATTGCTCATATTGTCGAGGCCGCTAAATTGTCGATTGACCGTAAGCACGCCGACTTCTCATCGAGCTTCCCTAGTGGTGACAGTATCGATGAAATCTATATGCAAACCTATATGGATGTGCACCAAAGGTTTGTGAAGAGCTTGCCGAAGTTCAGTCAGCTTACTCAGTAACTTAGGTCAGTAAAGAAAGTTTGCAAGATCAGTTAGTTAAAAGGCCGTAAATAAAAAAGCACCCTGCTGACTCAATAGTCGGTAGGGTGCTTTCTCGATATAGAACCTAGGGACCATATTGGTTTACCAAGTCGCTTACTATTTAGGCTGGTGGCCTGTCTTTTTCGCAAGCTCTTGCATAGCCTCGGCAAACGTTGTTGTTCCGCCTTTCGCTTTAACCTGAACAACTTTGTACCCGAGGCTTTCCAGCGCTTGGCGCTCTTCTAAAACGGCTTTGTCATCTGGTTGACTGCCTTGCACTGGCTGATGAATGTAACACCCTTCTAATTGACCATCTTCGACCAGTTGGTGGTGTTTCAGTGTATTGATATCAAAATTCATAGTAAGTCTTTTCGCTTTAAATGGAGAGTCTCTGTGGCAAAGGCCGCGAGTCTTTATAATTTTATGGTTTGTACAATAGGCATTTTAACCATAAGAAGCTAGTGCAAATTAAGCAATCCAATGGAATGTAACTGGGTACGGGTCTGTTCAGTGATAAAGAATGTTCTCCCCCTCGGTCGTTAATCTAAAGAGATTGTTGTTCGTCATTTGAGGGGGAGCTAGAGGGGAAGGTTTTTAATGATCAACTTGAATCTGAGTGTTGGTCATCATCGCGATGAGTCTGGCGGCACGTTTACGCATATCACGTCTATCAACAATCATATCCAAAGCGCCATGCTCTAGTAAGAATTCACTTTGTTGAAAATCATCAGGTAATTTTTCTCGTACCGTTTGTTCAATCACTCTTCGTCCTGCAAACCCAATTCGCGCTTTGGGTTCACCAATATTGATGTCACCAAGCATTGCTAAACTGGCCGAGACACCGCCAAAGGTTTGATCGGTTAATACTGAAATATAAGGCAATCTGGCTTCGGATAGTCGCTTTAAAGCCGCGCTTGTTTTTGCCATTTGCATTAACGCCATGAGCGACTCTTGCATGCGGGCACCACCACACGCGGAAAAGCAAACCAGTGCACAGTTTGATGCAATTGCTTGATTAACAGCGTCCACAAATCGAGCACCGACAACCGATCCCATAGATCCAGCCATAAAAGAAAACTCGAAAGCGCACGCCACAACAGGCATTCCGAGCAGCTCTCCTTGCATTGCGACTAATGCATCTTTTTCGCCTGTGCTTTTTTGGGTTAGGGCAAGGCGCTCTGTGTAGCGTTTATTGTCTTTAAAATTGAGTAAATCTTTCGGCTCATGTTGTTTGCCTAACTCAGTTCTTTCGCCTTTATCTAAAAATGTATCCAAACGAAGACGTGCTGTCATTCGCATGTGGTGTTCACATTTAGGGCACACCTCCAGGTTCTCCTTAAGGGCAATGCGGTAAAGGACCTGATCACAGGATGGGCATTTGGTCCATACCCCTTCGGGAATCGATGCCTTACGTGTACTTATTAACTTCTTTTTATCTAATAGCTTTTCTAACCAGCTCATGGCGAGACCTTATTCTAATCGCTCTAGTGATTAGCATTGTATAAGCCTGTTATTGGTAATAAAGTGTCAAATATTGACTTTATAATCCCATTTAATGGGATGTGTGGGGCTGGTGAGATAGGAGGAGTTGATGTAATGCTTGAAAAAATTGACCAACAGTGGCTTAAAAGCTTTCACTGTGTTTATGAGAACAATAGTTTTAAAAAAGCGGCGGAGTTTTTATGTTTGCCGACCTCAAACGTCAGTCGCCACATCGCTTTGTTAGAAGAGCAACTAAACGTTCGATTATTCGATAGAACGACTCGCCGAATTGCGTCGACAGAAGCAGGGGAACACCTCTATCTGCGAACTCAGCCTCTGTTGGATAAACTCAATGATGCGCTTGAGGAGGTCACACAACATTCTCGTGAGGTGATGGGGCAGCTCAACGTACTCATGCCAGATTCACCGGAATTAGCCCAAGCCGTCGTTTCTTTTTGTACCCAGCACTCTTCCATTTCATTGTGTTGTGATACGAACATCAGCCCTAAAGAAGACTTTGTGGACGGCTTTGACGTTATTCTGAGTTTTCACCGAGGAAAGCTCGAAGACAATAATTGGATAGCCAAGGAGATCAAACGCTGGCCAAGTGCTGTTGTAGTGGCCCCTAAACTTCTGAAAACATCCCTTAGACCTTTCAAGATTACCGACTTGAAACACGTACCTTGCATTAACAGTTTTACCGCATTGAACGGGACTCCTTGGGTTTTCAAATCCTTAACAGGTGAACTTATCACGCAAAGGGTGCAATCTGCGTTTAAGGTCAACAGTGGGCAGCTTGCTAAAGCTGGCGCATTGGCTGGATTGGGGTTTGCGATACTCCCTGCCGAATTCTGTCGCGAGGAAATAGATGCTGGCTATCTGGAAGTTACGGAACTTGAATACAAACCTGAAGACTTGGTGTTGTATGCCTTTTATGCTTCTAGAAAACACATAGCGAAAAAGGTGCCAATATTCATTGAACACCTACAGCGTCAAGCAAATCTTGATTTACACACATATTGATAAACCTAAATCAGAGAGCGTTAGAAGGGGGCTAAGCAAAAAAGACTGGCTTACTTTGATGCTTCGTGCTGCTCAATCATGAACGCGATTGCTTCTTCGCTTAAACAAGACTTGCTGACATATTGACGCTGTTTACCGATATGAAGGATGAACCCTAAATCAGTTTGTTGAAGTTCGTCGATTTTATTCCACGCGATAGTATTCGTGGTTTTATGGTTTTTGTAACTCACTCCGTTAGCATCACCTTGAAACATGACTTTGCTGCCAGCACCAGAGCTTATTCTTTGTCGCCATAACCACCAGGTTCTCTTGCAATACACACTGAACGCTTCAATCACACTCAAAACAATAAAAAACCAGCCAACGTAACCGTTCGGTAGTAGCTCAAACTCTAATAGAACCACACCAAAAACAAGAAACGATATTCCCTTTAAATAGGCTTTTGGAAATTGAGTTGGAAGGCTAGTTTGATCATAACACTCTGCGAAAAACGTCTTGTCGAGGGTGTATTCTGTGGTGAAACCGGATTCTTTAGACATGTGTGGCTACTTTAGTGCTCTTTGTGAATGGGCTTTCTGTGAATGGGAATTCTACGCCGTGCTCTCGCAACTCGAGCATTGTATCGTTTCTCGGTGCTTTTCTTTAGCGGTTTTGATTCTATTTTGTAAATCAATAATACCGTCGTGGATTACTCGTTGAGCTAAACACACGACGCTAGGTATGCAATCTAATTTTTCACACAATAGTTATTGGCATATGCCAATAAAGGGGCGTATGCTGAACTCTTAATCATCAATAACAGGGAGTTACCATGTTATACGCAGTACCTTGTCGCGATCTCCATGTCGGCAACCATTTTGCCCGTTCCCCACAGATAGCGATTGTCGATGAACAACGACAGATAAAACAGATTGTTCCTTTGATTGACTCCGACACCTCTTGCAATAAAAAGAAGCAATGGATTTCGGTTCTCCGTTCTTACGATGTGAAATCTGTGGTGGTTCGTTATATTGGTAAGAAGATGCTGGCGCACTTGTTCAATAACGATATTCGAGTCTTGGCATCGAGAGGTAAGGCAGAAATCGGGGCTTTGGATTTCGACAATCTACGGGAAGTGACTGATCTCGATTATGGTCGCGAGTCGAGAAATAGCGGGTGTAGTAATAAAACGTGTGGCGAGAAAAGACACAAAAAACAAGCTTCGATTCTAATGGCACACCCTAATCAGTTAGGCGCTATTCGAGGGTTCCGAAAATGACTTTTTTGTTGACGCTATTGGGATTTGTAGGAGTCGTTACATTGATGGCGATAGGTGTCATTTTTTCGCGCAAGCCAATCAAAGGCAGTTGTGGAGGATTGGTGCAGTTAGATATTGAGCGTGAATGCAATTGCAAGGATGTGTGTGAAGGGCAAAGTAGAAAGCTGTATCAGATTATTGAGCCATCAAGCTTAGTATCGAACTAAGCATCAAGAGTTCTCGCTCGCTGAGTTAAATAACTTCTGGCTAACACGTGAATTAACTGCTTTGAATCACCAACGCGTGACCATTGACGATGCACTTGGCGACTTTAGCTCGTGCACGCTTGATAATGTTGCCGAACGTTTGGCGAGACACTTGCATTTGCTCGGCGGCTTCAAGTTGGCTCAGACCTTCTTGATCCGCTAAGCGCAAGGCTTCCAATTCTTCTAACAGCAGTTCTTCCTTATGAAGCTTATCCATAGGAACACCATTGGGCTTGAAACAAGAGTAAGCCGCACGGGTACATAACTGGCGATGTTTTTTTGGTCGAGCCATATCAATCTCTAGGAATCTAAGGGTAAAAAGGAATAAGAGTAAGTATGAAGGTTTTCATTCCTCACAATCATCGGCGTTGCCAAGTATGCAGCCAAAATTTTTTTCAGACAGCCCAATTTGCTTCGAAGCAATTAGCGAGCACGAGGCGAATGAACCTTTAACTATGAAAGAACTTTTAGTTAAATATGAAACTTTAATTAAGTATCAAGCTATCGCCAAGATTGTACCAACAGATAAAGCTGAGGGCTACGATGGCATTATGCAGGGCGGCATAGTCTCTACGTTACACGATTGCGCGATGCTGCATTGCCTGTTCCAAAACAGTATCAATGCGATGACGGTGAGTTTAGCGTCTCGCTTTCATCACCCAATAGCGATTGGACAGGAGCTAGAAGTTCGCGCACATTGGGTCAAAAGCAGACGCAACATTCACTTCTTAGAGAGTAAAATCACTCAGAATGGGAGGTTGTGTTCGTCAGCACAGAGCCAGTTTATGTCAGTTTCTAGCTATCAAACTTAAGCTTGGTATAGCGGTGTTGCTTTATCAGCTATAAAAGTCCAACTACGGTTTCATCATCACAGAAAATAACCCGTATGAAGAAGAGATAACCCGCGCACTGCTGCAAATTCGGGAGTCTTGGAAGTGACGTGAAATCTTAGTCGAATACTTTGCGGACAAGTAATCGACATCTGCTACATACGCCAAGGATTTTTGGTGGTGTTTCGTTACTGCTGGTCTGAACCAGAGGCTTTGTTTTTCTTGAAGTATTTGAACGCTGTCCAAACAACATAAGCGGCAACACCCACAATCAATGCTGAGCGAAGGAGAATCGGCGCATCATGCTCAAGTTGGCTAACGTGAGGCACGATACTAGCAAACAATCGACTGGTGAAAAGCAGCCCCATCACTAACATAATAACTTTATTCATGTGACCTGCCATTTTATTAGATGCGTTACACAGAACCAGTTATCGGCGGGTTAAGTTATTAATGCCACCAAGAACGGCCCTGCTCGAAAATAAAAGCATGCGCTTCTCAAACGTAACCGTCAACGCGATATCAGTTGAAAACCAGTAAGCTAAAGTTTCGTTTTTGGAAGTGGGTTGTACTGCAAGGTGGAGTTAGCTTAAAAAATAAATAAGAGTGCCAAAAGAGCCAAAATTTTTACGCCAGTATATTTGCTTATTACTAACGAGATAAAAACAGTGCCTTTATTCTCGGTAAAGTGGTTACCTTTGGGATCTGTTAAGCCATTTTAAGATGATATTTTTATTTCAAGTTTATATTAGACTTTAATTGTACAATATTGTTAGTTTTTAGTGATAAAAATTGAATATAACGAAATATTTGGGGTGATACGCTATGACCTTGCGGAATGTGATGTTGAGCAATCCCGTTTTATTTTTCATAAGCTAACCTTATCTCATATTGATATGAAATAGATTGAATTGATATGAGTGAGTATGCCGTTTGGATTTGTTGAGTAACCTTTGGGCTGATCTGATATCTACTTTACTCAATGAAAAATCATATCAAATCAATGGCTAGTGGTTTTTGATAGGGCGAGGTGGTGAATCACGCTCTATTTTAGCACAGTGTGACATGGACGGGTCGCACAATAAATTGGCTGTTATCTCGTTTAAATAGGGAATATTTATGGCAGAGCAAGAGTATGATTACCCCGATTCGTATAATTTAATTTCAGTGACGGACCCTTCTAGCAAAATCAAGTATGCAAGCCCCCATTTTAATGAAGTTGCAGGCTATAAGGAAGGAGAGCTAATAGGTGAGTATCACAATGTAGTTCGCCACAGTGATATGCCTAAAGCCGCATTTAAGGACTTGTGGGGGCACATTCAGTCAGGAAATAACTGGATGGGTATGGTAAAAAACCAACGAAAAGGTGGCGGTTATTATTGGGTTGATGCTTTTGCTTCTCCTTTAAAAGAAGACAATGAGATTGTTGAGTATCAGTCTGTTCGGTTTAAACCAAAAAGAGAATATGTTGCACGAGCAGCTAAAGCATATAGTACTTTGAATAAGGGAAAAACACCGCTTAAGCTTATATTACCTAAAACAAGGCTTTGGCAGCGTCAAACTTTCATTTCGATATGGTTAATGGGAGGTGCTTATGCGCTTCACCTTAATCAAGTCATAACGGTACTGCAAAGTTTCTTCATGTTATTTTTGGCGGGGGCAATCTCAATTTATATTTTGACGCGCCGTTTAGAAAGTATTTGTAAAATAGCAAAAGAGGAATTTAACAACCCTCTGATGGAGCATATTTATTTCGGTAAGGTGGATGATTTATCTGAAATTGCTTTGGGAATGAAAGCGCGGAAGCAATATACAAAAGCATTACTGGGTAGAATACGGATTTCGGTGAGTGACTCATGCGAAATGACCCTCAAGCAGGCGAATAAAACGGCAGAATCGAACGCTACTGTGTCTGACAATCTGGAAAACCAAAAGACAGAAATTGATATGGCAGCTACTGCTATCAACGAAATGCAGGCGGCTTCAAGTGAAATCTCTCAAAATGCGCAAGGTACGTTGGACTCCACTTTTAGTACGCAGCAAGAGCTTTTATCTTGTCAGAAAGAGTTAAACCAAGTCGAAGAAAATTTTGTCGACCTCACTAATGAATTGGATAACATATCGACAATATCACTTTCTGTAGAAAGGGAGACGCAGCAAATTAGTTCCGTCATAGAGATGATTAACGCGATTGCAAACCAAACCAATCTGTTAGCACTTAATGCCGCGATAGAAGCCGCACGTGCGGGCGATTCAGGAAGAGGGTTCTCGGTAGTGGCGGATGAGGTAAGAGTACTTGCTCAAAAAACGCAAGAAGCAACAACAGAGATCCAAGCTGTTATTGAAAAGTTATGTGCGGGAAGTGGCCAGTCAGTCATTGCCGTGAACAATGGTACTGAAAAAGCGAAGCGCACTCAAAGTACGATTCAATCAACCCTAGAAAGTCTCACTTCATTGAGTGAAAAAGTACAGGGAGTGGTTGATAGGAATAATCAGATAGCCGTAGCTATTGAAGAGCAAGTCAATGTATCAGAAGAGATTAACCAGAATATTCTTTCTATTCACAGTAAAGCAGAAGCTTCGCACACTCTAATGGAAGACAGTAAAAAGCAATATGAGCAAAGTGTGTTCAGTTTGAATGAGTTAAGAAAAGGGGTAGCCCGATTTTAATAAGCATCATTTAGCCAGTTAATAAGCATTGTTTCCTAACGAATAATGCCACTGCAAGACTGCAGTGGCATTAAAAGTAGAATAAACTATAACGCTAACAGTTTGGCTAATTCACGCTCTTCAAGAAGCACTTCAATGCGTTGACGGACTTTAGGCGTTTCAGCGGGTGCTTTGGTTGACTTGCCTGCTTTCTTACTGCGACTGGTTTTCGCTTTTTCCTTTGGCGTAGTCATCGTAAATTTCCTTGTTTTTTTGCTTCGTTAAAGGTTACACGCCTCTTTTAGTGCTTTTCCTGCTTTAAAGGCTGGCGCTTTTGAGGCGGATATTTGAATTTCTTCTCCTGTGCGTGGGTTGCGGCCAGTACGGGCGGCACGGGTGTTAACTTTAAAGCTACCAAATCCTAGTATCGCTACGTCATCACCTTTAGCTAGTGTACCAGAGATACCTTCAACGAGAGCACTTAACGCTGAACCCGCTTGCTCTTTTGAGATATCAGCAGAAGTAGCGATGTGTTCAACTAATTGAGATTTGTTCATATTCTATATTCCTTATTGAGTACGGCAGGTGCTTATTCTTACACCGAGCTTGTTCTATCTTAGCAATAGGGACTGAAATGGTGTTAACGCTTGAGTAGGGTTTTGTAAAGTAATCAACAAGATTGATGATAAAACCCTTTTCAGTTCGATTAATTGCAACCCTTTAATTAGTAGTCGCTTAAAGTTTGGTTATCTAAGTTTATTCGAGAAATGTGACCTCAAACTTATCGTTTGGTTCATAAGTCCAATCGTAAGCCGCAGCCTAACGAGGCGACAGAGACTGAAAGCCCAGCGATAAGCTGGGCTTTGGGTCATACAGTGAGAAATAGTGTCTAGACTATTTAGTAACAAAAATTTGTTCTGTTTCTAGCGACGTCATGGAGCGAACTTGGCGCCAGATGTAATAGAAAATACCAAGCATCATTAAAAGGCTTGGTATGGCAATCGCTGGGTAACTGTAAAGTGTCAACTTACCAAGCTCTTCATTAAAGGCTGGTGTTCCTGTTGGGCTTGTTACAATCCAAGTTGCTAGAAAATAGTTCATCGCAGAAGAGAATGCGAAAGTGCTGGCGAACAGGTAATTTGATGTCATCAGACAACGGTAAAACTGCGCTTGGTTGCCGAACTGCCTTAAGCGCTCTTCAATCAGAGGAGTGTTTAGTAACGCAGGCGTGAAGATGACTTTTTGGATAAATGGGTATCGAGTAAACGTCGATCCAAGAACCGCTAAACCTATTAGCCCTGGGATCAGGGCTTCTTTTAACGCTAACCAACGAGTGTCCAGCTCGAAGAAACCGATGCCGCCCGTTAATAGTACGCTAACAAAGCCAAGGGCCGCGATGAAGTTAAATTTTTTGTTACGTATGAGCTCCATACCACCATAAGCGATAGGGAAGGCTAGCGCGACAAGTAATGCTAAACCCGTTCCAAGGTGTTCATCTCCACTGAACTTCATTAGGATGAAAGAAGGGAGAAATACGTTAAAAAGAATCTCGAATAGAGGGCTCGATTGTTTGTTTTCTGTGTTACTCATAATTCTAAATACATTATGTTATGGATTTATTCTCTGGGATTGTTCTTTACCCAGTCCTAGATGTAAAGCACTAAGGCTTCATGCTATGTAACGACATGTGACACTAATGGAAATATATTAATGTCAGCCTAAGTATAACCCATTCTAACTGTGCTTTTCTCTACGTTAGTAATACCTGTTATTTTATGGCTACAGGCCACAAGTAATCGTTCATAGGTGGGCTTTTGAGCTAAAGCGTCGATATTGATTTGAGACAATATGCTCCCAAAGGGAGACTGTCGCATGAAATCGATTATGTTGCGGCTATCAACTTCACCAAACAATGTAGCATGACGGAATTTCACATAATCTAGAGCAACATGGAGGTACAGAGTAGAGAGGTTATTTGTAAGGTGAGCGTCTAGTCCGTGTTGTTCTATCATTTGGTCAAGTTGCTTTAATGAACCAAGAATGCCTTCTTTTCCTCTTTGTATAAGTGGATTATCGTTGTCTGAACAGCGAGTGATCGCTGCGGTTCGAAACGCTATCTCCATTAATGTCTTGGCTGTTCCCAACTGTTGCATTTCATTGGTATCACTTAACGTCACTTGGCGTAGTGTTTGAGGTTGATAGATTTCAATGAGGTACTGGCAAATACACAAACTTTCGGTGAGCGATGTGCCGTCTTCAAGTTCTAACGCAGGGATTAGACAAAACGGGTTGACTCTTTTTAGGTTCTCTGGCGAATTCCATGGGTCAACCCAAACAAATGATAGTGGTGAGCTGCGTGATAGCAGTGCCGTTGCTACTACGACGCGTGAAAAAGGCGACGTTTCGTTGAGGTAAAGTTGCATGATAGTCCCTTATTTAATGAGTTACTTGACCGATTAAAACCTTGATTTAGAAGTAGGGCGAGTTGATGTCGACAAAATACAAACCACAGACAACGCTAAAGCGCTCGCACTAATCGCAAACAGCAAATTGTATGACGCTGCGTGGTTCAAATAGTACGCCATTAACAGGCCAATCACTCCTTGTGATATAGCAAAAGATAGGGTCATCCCAGCCCATGCTTTTGTGTGCAGTTCATAACCCACGGTTTCCAATGTGTAAGTCGATATCAGTGTTACGGTTCCTGGAGTGAAAATACCAACCAATAATGAAGAAATAGCAAGGGTAACCGGGTGGGAGCTTAATAGCGGTAGTGCTACGCCTAGTGCTTTTAAACTAAATGCTATGCAGAGCGAGTTTTTAACGCCGAGCTTATCTCCTAGGATACCGGTAATCAGCGGGCCAATGGCTGCGCCTATCCCGAAGGTTGCCCAGAACAAGCCGCCACTAGTAAACGACATGTTTAGTTCTCGTACAATGTAATCGACCCAAAACAGGGTGTGAGGAAGGTACCCAACGGCGTCGAAGGTATACGCGATTAGAATAAGCAATACGCTCACTAATTTAGGTCTCGAAAGTTGCGAGAAAGATGCGTCGATATAGTGCGCTTTTGAAGAGTTAAGCTGGGTTTTCCATGCATTCCAAGTGAGCATAGTCGTTACTAGTGCTATGACTCCCATTCCTATCCAAGCAGATATTAGGCTGAAATAAATCAGTATTGGGATTAATGTACCCGATAACATCGCGCCGATACCGATGCCCGAAAATATGACGCCGCTGACTCTAGTTTTTACATCGGAGCTGAATTTACGAACAATAACCGGTGGGGCGACAACCATTAACATAGCACCGGCTACACCAGCTAAAGTGCGCCAAGCATAAAACCATGATAAAGGTGCATCCTGTATTGCACAGCTAAGATAACTAAAACTGCTTACTAACATGGCTGCACGAATCAGCTGGCCTGCGCTAAAGTAACGCAATAACATGTTGGCAGCAGGAGCCCCTAATATGTATCCCAAAAGCGTTGCCACACCAAGATAAGACGCATCACTTTCGCTAAACCAGCCGCTTTGGATCAAAGCTGGCATTAAGGCTATGTATGCGAACCTACCGATTCCATTGCCTATCAGGGTCGCACCCATTCCGGCTAAACTGTCTTGATTCACAATGTTTTTATTCAGCATAGAAAAGAAGTTCTCTTTGGCAACGTTAGGTGTTTTAGCAACGGGTTAAGGTTTTTGGTATGCCTTTGATTTCCAGTTTAGGCTTTGTATTACGCTTAATACTGACATGATTTCCTATCAATATCATTACGCTGTTAGTCATACCAATCTGAATCTAAAGCGTCCATTAGCCAGGCATAATAGCTCATGTGTTTGAATGCTTAGGTTCAGATACGGCCCACCAGTAGGGGAGGTATTCAGCAACTGTTTTAATTAGGCATGCCAAGAGTCATGGTTCATTAGACTAAAGTTGAACGCTCGGTGGGTTTAGCTGATAGTAATCTGTTAGCTTATCTAGAAAGGTCATCAGTTTTTGGTTCATCTCATCATAGTCATGGTTTAATAGAACTTCTGCATCTTCTACAAAACGGTGCTCTTTGGAGTTGCTCAGGTCATCATTGTCGATGAGATCTGTAACTAGAGCTTTGGTTAACTCCATATGGCATTGAAAACCAAACACTAAATCACTGTAGGCGACGATCTGTCTTGGGCAGCCCTGACTGTAAGCGATAACTTTAGCGACAGGCGTGAGCCCTGGCATATCGTTGTGCCAATGACCAACCTTGAGTTCCTTATCAAAGTGAGCGAATAAAGGATGAGTTAGTCCTTCTTGTGTCAACGTGATGGGAAACTTACCAATTTCACGTTCAGGACTTTGTTGATATGTGGCTCCTAACGACTCACCTATCAATTGAGAGCCTAAGCAAACCCCTAATACTGATTTTCGGGCATTAATCGCTTTTGATATCAGAGCTTGTTCTGCGTCAGCATCGAAATAATGACACTGCTTTAGGCTGGTTTGTGGGTTCTGTGGTCCTCCCATCACAATTAACAAGTCAATGTCCTCAATACTAGTTGGAAGGGAGTCACCGAGGTATACACGAGAATAACTAATCGCGTAACCATGTGTTTGGGCCCAAGTCTCATATGCCCCCGGAGCCTCAAAATGTTCATGGATAATGAAGTGTATATGCATCTTTGTTTCTCTAGTTTAATGAAAGAAATATAATGCTATATCAAAAAAATCTGACGCGTCTTATACTATATGGCATTAAATGTCGATAAGTCGCCAACAATGCAAGCCAATGAACTGATACAACAATTTCCGGCCAAACAATTCATAGCCAAAAAAACTCAGATGCCTTCCGGTTATATCGATGATCTCCATTTACATGCTTGGCATCAAATCGTTTTTCCAATGAAGGGGTTATTGCAATCCAATATTGGTGAAAAGTGCGCAGTAGTGCCTCATAATGCAATGTTGTACATACCGGCCAACACAATTCATAAATCTGTAGCGGTAACAGATACGCATTTTTTGGCAATCTATCTTAATCCGGATAAGTTTGTACAGTTTGGAATAGAGCCTAAATCATGCCTCGTAAGCTCATTCATAAAAGAATTAATACTGTTGTTGTTCGACACAAAAAAACAATCACAACCAGAATCTAATATTACGCACCTTTTGATGGTGTTAAGGGATCAAGTTTCTGTAGCAGATAGCTACGAAATACCATTGTTGATCCCTACTGATAAAAGGCTTCTCTCTATTTTTACTCAGTTAACAGAACAACCTGACCTGTCATTTACACTAAAAGAGTGGGCTAAAAAGGTAGGGGCATCAGAGCGAACATTATCTAGACTGTGCTCAAAAGAGTTCTCGATGTCGTTCTCATTGTGGCGTCAGAATATTAGGCTAGTGTTATCGTTGAAATTGTTAAGCACAAACAAAACTATTCAGGATATTGCTATGGAATTGGGCTACGCCTCTGATTCCACTTATATCTATGCTTTTAAAAAAGTATTCAATAAAACTCCAAGCAAATACCGAAGTGAATGTTTAGAGTTCGGACTAACACCTGCAACACCAAAGCCCCCTTCTGAGACCAACTGAATGAGATCGTTGGATGCTATTCGCTGGTGAATTAAAAGGGGGAGGTGCGATTCCATTATCTATCGAAGAGTAGGCTGAAGTTTAGCGGAACCTTGTCAGAAATCGCTAGCCCGCCGACAGTTGCCGAAAGCTTGTTTAGGTTCTCAGCCGATATCCCAAAATCAGCGCCATTGACGATGATGGTTGATGTTGAATTGACCATAACAAAACCTTCAGACGGAACAACCATAACCGGGAAGTCGATGGTTTTGGTTACGCCGTGTAAGGTGACTTCAGTTTCGATGGTCGTATTTTTCGGGTTTCCAGATAGCATAGAAGGGTCAACCTTTCCTGAAATCTCCACTTCAGGGAAAGTCATCGATTCAAAGTAGATCTCATTCAGTCGCTGGTCGCGAATCGAGACTCCGGTGCTGACGGTCTTCAAATCTAATAAAATGGAAAACTGACCATCTTTTGTAAGCCCGCCCGATAGAGGTTTTATGGATGCGGGCTCGACAACAAACTGCTTCTTAATGGTCGCGAATGTAACGTTCGATAACTTCGGATCTAACGTGTAGCCCGTTTCTGCAAAAGATGGCGCAGAAATGAGAATGCAAAAAAGACCGAGCGTAGGTATTCGTTTTTTCATAAGTTGTCACCATGTTGATTAATTTATAGATTTAACGTTATCGAGCTGTTCGCTTAAAGAACTTCTTTGACACATCTTTTGGAAAAGAAAGATCGATAAAAGCTTAGTTTAGCATCCACCAAATTACCTGAGGAAAGTAGAGTATTGCCATATTATTGGAACCATGATCGGCTAAGTTACTTGTGTATTTTAAGTTATGTTATAACATAACTTAAACCAATCTTGCTGTAACTAACGATCGTATTGGTAAGAGGAAGACGATAAGCATGTATCAAGGAGGTGACGTAATGAATGCCGTGTTAACGAAGCCTTTGGCGACCAATAATAATCAGCCACTTAACATTAGTTCCGCCGTGAGTATCAAGGACCAGGAGAGTCACAAGCCATGCTTTAGTGTTTCTGAGCAGCCAACGGTACTGGCAGATATCTATCAAAACGATATTAATATTACGATTTGGCAGCGTACACTTGATGCTGACTTAACAGGTGCCATCGGTGAGTTTATCGCGTCTAACCCAAACTTTAGTAAGTCTATTAGCCTTTCACCCAACAACGCTTATGAGAAATTGGAATTCGCGACCGACGGAACGGCTTCTAAAGCGCTGTTAGAAAACATGTCGGAGTTGGTGGATATGTTCTGTTGTTTGTTCGATCTTGAAGAAGTAGGGCTGCGTCTAGCGGTTCTGAATAAAGCGATGTGTCCCCGTTTCCATGTTGACCAAGTACCTTGCCGCTTAGTGACTACCTATCATGGTGTCGCGACTCAATGGTTGCCAAATTACGTGGTCGATCGTTCGAAGCTTGGTCGCGGAAGCTGCGGACAGCCAGATTCGGCTTCAGGCCTATACGCTCATGAACCTGATATTCAGCAAATGGCGAGTGGTGATGTGGCGTTATTGAAAGGAGAGAGTTGGAGTGGCAATGAAAATGGGGGCCTTGTGCATCGTTCTCCCGTTACTTCATCTGACGAGACTCGATTATTGCTGACGTTAGATTTCGGCTAGTAAGCTTTTTTGATGAGATGAGATGAGATGAGATGATGCTCCTATTAATTTAAGTGAAGACGCGGATACGGTGTCCGTCTGGGTCAACCGCAAGGAAGTTGATGCCGTAAACGGACTCTTCTGGCACTTGCTCAAACTGGATCCCTTTTTCTGCCCATGTTTCATAGAGGTTTCCCAATGTCTCTTTGTCAGCGAGAGGCATAGAGATCTCAGTGCCGCCGCCCTTAACGGTACTTGCTGGTGTTAGAAAGTCAGCCTGTTTGAGTGTGATTTTAACGTTGTCTGCAAAGTCTAGGGCAGCAAAGGTCGGTGATAGAAGCTTTGGCTCGCAATCAAATGCTTTGGCGTAAAAGTCCATGCTGCGATGAATGTCTGCGACATAAAGAACGAATGAATCAATGGTAAACATAATAGCTCCTAGGCTGGTCAATTCGATTTGCATCGAGTTCGATTGGGTTGAGAGTAATATAGCGTGTACCAGTGACAGTTTTTGTCAGTAGCGAATCACTTTATCTGCAATGCCTTCTATTTTCTGCCAATCTTCGATCAAGTCATGACGCGGACGCTGATATTTTTCTTCAAGCATTTTCCATTCAGCCATTCTATCTAGCCTGAAATTACGATACGCATTTCGCGCTTCACACCAAGCGACCAAAACATAGTGCTGTTCGAATAAACCAATCAACATTGGCCAAACGATTCTTAAACTCACATTAGCTTTTGCGTCTGTGTAATGAATCTCAGCTTTGTTCTGCTGCTTAATTGCTAACTTGATATCTGAAAGTTCGATGGCTAACTCTGCAACCTCAATGATTGAAGCAACACGCACAATGTCATCACTGCGTTTGGCCTGGTGGTCAGCAGGTAGCACGGCAGAAATCTTGGCGATGGCATTTCTAGCCGAGTTACTGAATTCCCCATTGGCTTGCTTGGCTACCCATTCAGAGCCAAGCCGCAGCGCTTCCAACTCTTCCATTGAGAACATCATAGGTGGGAGAGTGAAGGTGGGTTTCAATTGATAACCAACTCTGGCTTCACCATCAACTTCAGCGCCCTGCGCTTGTAGTGTCACGATATCGCGATAAATGGTGCGAGTACTCACGTTGAGCTCTTTAGCGAGGTGATCGGCAGATACTGGGTATTTATGACAACGCAATAATTGGAGCAGGTCGAAGAGACGTTGACTTCGGGACATAGGAAAACTCTGAGTACTTAACAGCTTATGAGATTAATGCATTGGTAAGGTGAACGCTACGTTGCTTCATGAATTAGCGTGTTAGGAATAGGGGGTGACTTTATCATTAGCAGCTGATTTATAAGTACTTATTTGCTTGATTGTGATTTTTAAAATACCTATTGACTTAAAGTTTGCTTGAAGTTTTACACTCTAACGTTCAAAAACATAACTCAATAGGTCAACAGAATGTCATGTAAAACATTGAATTTTCATTATATTAAACCTTGTACTTTCAATGAGATTTAATCTTCTAGGCAATATAAACATGCTAAAAAATTACTTAACGTTAATCGCAATAGGGCTTATTTGGGGCTCACAGTTTGTTTTTCAGGAAATTTCTCTTGAGGGTTTTTCTCCTGTTTGGGTAGGGACGCTTCGAGCAATACTGGGGGCGCTGACCCTTATTGTTATATGCAAAATAATGGGGATTAAAAGTGCGAGTAAGCAATGGGGCCTTTTTGCTCTGATTGGGTTGCTAGAAGCCGCTATTCCTTTTGTTCTGGTTCCTTGGGCTCAACAAAACCTAACGAGTTCAATCGCGGCTATATTGATGGGCACACTGCCTTTTTACGCTTTACTACTTTCACCTGTGTTTATTAAAGGTGAGACGATAAGTAAAGGGAACACCGTTAGTGTCATAGTTGGGTTTAGTGGGTTATTGATCTTGTTTTCCCCAGAGCTGTCATCGAATACTGGCGCTATTAATTTAGTGAGTTCTGCTGCAATTATCGTTGCAGCCGTATGTTTCGCTATTGCGCTTCTCTTGCTTAATCGTGTACGAGATGTGCATCCACTGGTTGTTGCTCGAAATGTACTTTGTATGGCGAGTATTCAACTACTGTTCATCGCATTTTTAACAGCCCCAATCACAACAGTTAGGCCGTCAGCATCATCAATGTTTTCATTGATTTACCTAGGAGTTCTGTGTGCAGGTGTTGTTTATTATCTTTATATGATGAGTATAAAAAACGCTGGCGCGGTATTCACTTCGATGACTAACTACCTTGTACCTGCAGTGGGTGTTTTGATTGGTGTACTACTTGCGGATGAGTCTGTTCAAACAACAACGTGGTTAGCGTTGGTGGTCATTTTGTCCGCATTGTTTATCAATCAAACTTTAGCTAAAAGTCGATAGCTGTTTTTAAGTGATACCTCAACTCATATCGTTAATGTGAATCATTCTTCAGGGAGGGGGATGTTAATCAGAGGCCTCGTAACTTTAAAGCCTTTTTTGTTGAGTAGATTATTATCAATGAAGCAAAAGGCTTGGCATTTAATCATCTGAACATTGTCATCTATTCTTAACGTATGTCGTTCTAGTCTGTGAGTTGATCTAGATCTAATTTCTAGCTCACAGATCTTGGTAATACAGCTGGTTGGTTAGTTTTTTTAATTTATTTTAAAGCGTAAAATATATTCAGCTTGCAACCGTCTTGGCACGAATTTGTTCGCCTCGGTTTTTATTTACAAATTATAGGTTTCCTATGTTAAAGAAACTCTCGCTTAAAAATAAATTGGCTATATCTGCCAGCATGGCCATTATCCTGGGGGGGATTTTGGTCGAAGCTCTTTCTTTCCGGGCTTCATTGCAACGATTAGATACTGAGGTTGAGCAACGTTTAGAAGGGACATCGGCTTCTTATAACCAGTACGTATCGGATTGGATTTTATCTAAAGAGCGTGCGTTGACGTCTCTGTCGAAAGAGTCCAAACAAGAAAGTTTGGTTACTCACCTTAAACAAGTTCGTGACTCAGCCTCCTTTGATAATGTCTTCTTAGCGTTTCCTGATGGTTCGCAAAAGAACGCGAACGGAGTTGTACTTCCTGCAGGTAATGATGACCCTCGCCAATGGGGTTGGTACACCAATGCGGTAGCGAATCCAAGCAAAGTGTTTATGGATAACCCAACGGTTGCAGCTGCCACTGGTGCAAACGTTGTATCGTTAGGTAAAGCGATGCAATTGCATGGCGATCAGGTTGTCCTAGGGGCAGATGTTGAAATTACCGATATTTTAAATAGTTTAGAGAAAGTGATCCTTCCTGGGGAAGGCTACATGTTTATCGCGACTGATAAGGGCACGGTTTACACACACGCTGATACTAAGCTATTGAATAAGAATATCAGTTCACTTGGATTGGATTTTTCTGATGTCCAGAAAGCGCTAGCTAGCGGAAAAAACACAACGATAGAGTTGAACGGAAGCGATTATGTTCTTTACGCGCGTTCTATTGACGGGACGAGCCTGATTACCGTCAGCGTTGTTAATCATGACTCTTTGGTTGCACCGTTATTTGATGCTGTGATTGGCCAAATTTTAGTGACGTTATTTGTAGTGATTGTATGTACGGTGCTGTTTAACCTGTTATGTACCATTCTATTCCGTCCACTTAATCATGTTTCTAACGCTTTGGCACAAATTGCGAATGGTAGTGGTGACTTAACTCAACGTATTCATGTAGAGAACCAAGATGAAGTCGGCGAGTTAGCACAGAATTTCAATACGTTTGTTGGCAGCTTACAGCAGTTAATTGGGCATATTCGTGGTCAATCAGAACAACTGAATAGCCAATCAGAACAAAGCGCACAGCGAGCTAACCTTTCGGTGAGCGAGCTTAATCATCAGCAACAAGAAATCACTATGGTGGCGACGGCTGTAACCGAAATGGCCAGCGCAACACGAGAAATTGCATCGCATGCAGAGCAAACCGCAAAAGCGGCACAAGATTCAGCAACAAGCACCAATAATGGCCACGCGTTAGTGGTTGATACTAAAGGTTCAATCAATAATCTAGCAAATGAAGTTAACGAAGCGGGTAATGTGATTAGTGCGCTAAACAAGCACGCTCAAGAGATTTCAACCGTATTAGCGACAATCCAAGGCATTGCAGAGCAAACGAATTTACTTGCTTTGAACGCTGCGATTGAAGCGGCTCGTGCTGGTGAGCAGGGGCGTGGTTTCGCGGTGGTTGCCGATGAAGTACGTGTTCTATCACAGCGCACACACTCTTCAACAGAAGAAATCAAATCAACGATTGATATTCTACAGCGTACAACGGGTCAAGCTGTTGAGCTTATGGAGAGCAGCTCTAAGCTGGCATTACATTCTGTGGAAGATGCCGACAGAGCTTCTCATGCGTTAGAAGAAATCAACACTGCCGTCGCTTTAATTAGTGACATGGCGACGCAAATCGCGACTGCAGCTGAAGAGCAAACTCATGTGACGGGTGAAATCACTCAAAACATTACGTCTATTAAAGATGTGACCGATCAGTTGGTCGTAGGCTCACAAGATAGCTTAACTGAGTCGAATGAACTTAAGAATCAAGCCGCTAGCTTAAGTGACAAAGTAGCGACATTTAAACTTGCTTAACTGGCTAGCTAGCTGATGCCTGATCAATTAGAGAGCGGTGAGCAATAACCCAAAGCGACGTAGATTACGTCGCTTTTTTTGTACTTAGCCCCTAACGGTTTCGTTATTTTTAATCTGAGAATTCTTGTAGCGCTTTCATCGCGGTTTCAGCTTTATCTTTTTGCACAAAAATATGGTCGTGATAGTAGCCTGCAATAACGTTGGCGCTAATGCCATATGATCCAAGCTTAGTAGCAAAAGCGGCGGTTAATCCGACAGCTTCGAGGCTAGAGTGTACGGATAGTGTGATGAGGCTAAATACACCATCGAAATCTAGCTGGAATTTGGTGGCTACGGATTCTTCGAGAACTAAAGTTAAGCCCTCTTTTTCTCGAAAAGTCGCTATCGGGTTAAGTTGAAAGTAATCCGATTGCACCCCTTTTACAGTACAAAATATGTAGTTCCCTTCAATCAATTCTGGTGACATGGATTTCAACAGAACCTCTAAATCAGTAATGGCAGTCATGTTTTATTGTCCTATTTGAGTCAACATTATTTCGATTATCATCTTTGCTTAGTTTGAATGGTGTGAACTACGATAGGAATTAATGTGTCATAAGTAAAATGAATAATACTTATTCCATATCAGTATTATTAATGAAGGCAGTTACCTACCAGCTTGTCGACTGTTCCATCTCGTTAGATAGGTGGTCGATAAAGGCTCTTAGCAGTGGTGTGACTTGTTTACGCGTCCCATAAACCGCGTGTACACCGAGCGTTTTAGGTTTCCATTCAGAGAGCAGCGGAACCAACAAACCATTTTTTATCAAGTGTTCTACAGAAGGAAAGGGCAGCAAGCAGATACCGTTGCCTTTTCGTGTCGCAGAAAGCAGAACCTCAGATGTATTCGCACTAATATTCCCTTTAATCGGCACCGATTCGAGTCCATTGGGGCCATTAAACGTCCATGCGGTCTTACCAAAGTAACTGAATGACAAACAGTTGTGGTGCGCTAAATCTTGCGCACTTTTTGGGGTGCCGTTCTCTTTTAGATATTGAGGCGACGCGCAAATCACCGAGCGACATTCACCTAGATGTTTAGCAACAATATTAGGGGTAAGTTCGTTAGTGATACGAATCGCCAAATCGATACGCGATTCAACAAGATTGACTGTTTTATCGGTAGAGACAATATCAATTGTTACCTCTGGCCAATTCGCTATGAAGCGGCTGATTACGTCCATCAAGAAGCTATCGACAATGGAATAACTTGCGGTAAGACGCAGTTGGCCTTTTAAGTGCTGGCGGTTTTGATTTCTGATACCTGCTAACGATGCCTCAAGGGCAAGTAACTCCCTTGCGACTTCAAGCGTCTCTTTTCCTGCGCTGGTTAGGCTCAAGCTGCGAGTGGTTCTGTGAAGCAAGCGTGTGTCCATCCAACCTTCTAGCTCTCCTAGATAGCGTGTCACTTTGGTTCGAGATAGTTCAAGATGCTCTGCGGCCGCGCTTAAGCTGCCACGCTCCACTATTGTGACGAAGACATTCATGGCCTCAAGTCTATCCATTGTTTTTACCACCTAAAGAAAGCGAGTGAATCACAGTATATGTCCGAAAATCGCAACAGTGAAAGTTAATTTGATATCTATTTAATCTAAATTCAATCAAATAAGATGCGTTACATATTCAACGAGCCTATATAGTTTCAGCTCTTAACTACGGAATAAAGTAATGAACAAGTCATCAAACGTTTTTTCAACAACTGCACTATTTTTAGCAACAACGGCAGTATCGAGTTTTGCTTCTGCTGCTGATTTAAACATCACTCACTATAATCCGGGTGAAAATGCGATATTCCCAGCAAGCTCAGTACTTGTCTCTGGTGAAAAGGAAGTGGTTCTGTTCGATGCTCAATTTAGCGTCGCAGATGGACAGAAGTTGGTGGAGCAGATCGAAGCAACGGGTAAAGAATTGTCGATGATTTACATCAGCAGTGGTGACCCAGACTTTTACTTTGGTTTAGAGCCTCTGATGGATGCATTCCCAGGTGTTGATGTCGTTGCCAGTGAGGCGGTAGTTGCGCATATCAAACGAACTAAAGATGCGAAACTAGAATATTGGGGCCCAATCTTAGGTGAAAACTCACCCTCTAAAGTGATTGTTCCGACAGTATTAAACGACACAACGATTAGTATTGAAGGCGAAACCATCGAAGTGAAAGAAATAAACACGCATCAAGCTTACCTATGGGTGCCGTCGGAAAAAACGGTGTTTGGTGGGGTTTCGGTATATAGCGGAGTGCATGTATGGATGGCAGACACGCAGTCGAAAGAGATTCGTCATCAATGGTCACAATCTTTAGAACGAATGAAGGTACTTGAACCAGAGGTTGTGATTCCAGGTCATTACCTTGGTAAGATGCCATCAGGCGTTAACGGTGTTCAATTTACGATTGATTACGTGGCTGACATTGAAAAGGCTCTGGAAAGTAAAAACAACCCAACATCCGGTGATATCAGTCGTTATATGAAGAAGGCTTACCCGCAGTTTTCGACAACTGAAGGTGATCTTGAGCTTGGTGCTCAGGTTCTTAGCGGCGAGATGCAGTGGCATTAAAATAAATTTTATTGATACAGTAAGTAACATAAGTGCTCCTATTTAGGGGCATTTTTTGTTTCCTGAGCGTGCGGTTTTGTATTTGATCATGTAGTCAAAACTGGAGCGACGACGGTTGAGTTGATAGATGATAGTGCCAATCATGAAATAGTCGTTGCATAAGAGTTGGCATGACGGGTAGCGTGTATGTGTTTGGGCTATATATGTGTCAATTGACGATATTAAGTTCTTTGTCAGTGAGTGTTCCTAACGGGTAAATCATGTATATTTGCGAGCCAAATATGCTTAATCGAGTACAAAGTCTTATTACTTATATGATTGAAACCTCACTGATCATGAATGATGTATAATATACTCAATAAGGACCATATAAAAACAACCATATAATTAGTCAATGTCAGGGCTTAGAGTGCAAATAATTTCGTATGAACGCTATTCGTAAAGTTTATCAGTATGCAGAACCAAACCTTTCCCTCGTTGGTTGGATGGGTTTCGTCGGCTTCCCAATCTATTATATTGTTTGGGAGTTTCTGTTCCCCCAACCTTATGAAAACTTAACGTTGCGCTTGTTATGCTCTGTATTGTTCTTCGGGATCATTTATCGTAATCACATCCCGAGTGAGTGGAGGAAATATCTTCCAGTCTATTATCAAGTGGCAATCACACTCTGTCTACCGTGCTTCTTTTTCTTCATGTTGTTAATGAACAATTGGTCCAATGTTTGGGTTATGTCGTTCATGTCCGCTATATTTCTTCATATTTTACTAGTGCATGTAACGAGGGTTATGTTCGCGCAGACCTTTGCTGGAATCAGCATTGCTACAATAGGTGCATGGGCGGCGCAGGGCTTTTATCTTGAACTCACAATGAACTGGACGCACGTGCCTATCTTTTTGTTCATTTACTTGTTTGGTAATTTATTCTATTTCCGTAATCAGTTAGAGCATGAAGCGAAGGTGTCTTTGGCTAAGTCGTTTGGTGCAGGTATTGCGCACGAGATGCGAAATCCTCTTAGTGGCCTATTGACCTCAATTGATGTCATGCAGTCTATATTGCCGAATCCAAAAGCTGGTCATCACAAGGGGCAATATGTTCTGAGCGATGAAGAAGTGAGACAGCTACGAGAAGTGAGTGATGAGGCGATGAATATCATTCATTCAGGCAACGAAACCATTGATCTGTTGTTGACCTCAATTGATGAAAACCGTGTATCCCGTTCTACCTTTAAAAAGCATTCGGCGAAAACGGTGGTCGGTGATGCGATAGATAGTTTTAATTATAAACGTGCGTCAGATAGACAAGCAATATCTCTGGACATACAGGGGGAGTTCAGTTTCTTAGGCAGTGATACTTTATTGAAGTATGTGATGTACAATTTGTTAAAAAATGCGTTCCATCACCGTAGCCCAGAAGACTTCCATATTCATGTTTCTGTACAAAGTGATGATATCGCCAATCAAATAGTGGTTTCCGATAACGGTTCTGGTATTTCAAGTGATGTTATTCGACGCATATTCCAAGACTTCTATACGACGGGTAAATCGGGAAGCTATGGCTTGGGCTTGCCATTTTGCCAAAAGGTAATGAAGTCATTTGGTGGCGAAATAAAATGCCAGTCTGAAATAAATGAGTGGACACAGTTTACAATGACTTTCCCGCAGCTTACTTCGAACGCAGTAAAAGAGATTAAGAGTGAGCTGACAAAATTAAAGAATGTGTTGATGGTGAGCGAACAAAACATACTCACTGCTAAAGTTAGGGAATTAGCTCGCACTATGGGGTTTGAATTAACGGTTCTAGACGTTGCCTCAACACTCAACAGAAAAGAGTATCAATTTGAGTTCGATTTGATTTTTGTTGATATAGAGAGCTTAGATTTAAAAGCGAATTGCCTGGAGAGAATGGAATCTTTACTGTCATTCACGGAATCTCGAATTGTCTATTTGTATGAGTATTCCCCGCTAAAACGTGTCCACAATGTATCTTTTGAACCTATTTGGGTTGAAACTCAAGTGTGGCTTTTGAATACCCAAACGACAGTTGATCGCCTACTGTTTGAGTCTAGTTATGCGATATCTTCCACGTCTGTAAAACCGTTAAACACGACTAACAAGCGTACAATTATGGTCGTCGATGACAATGAATCCTTACGTCGTTTTACCGCTATGCTGTTGGAAAAACAAGGCTTTGATGTTATTCAGAAAGAAAATGGTCAGCAGGCACTAGATGCTTTGGATACTGATCATATCGATTTAATTCTGATGGACATCGAGATGCCAATTATGGATGGTGTTGAAGCCTCTCGTCGTATCCGAAGTGCAAACAAAGCGTTCTCCTCTGTGCCTATCATTGCGCATACGGGGGATAGCTCTCCTGTCACTCTGGAGAAGATGGATCTTTCAGGCATGTCTGATTTTATTGTTAAGCCGGCGGACAAGAACCGATTATTTGATAAAATTGCACATTGGATTTAGTTTATCGTTACAAGGGTGTTTGCTGTTTTTCATACATAACAAGCGACAAGAAAGAGCTCAGTTAAATGCTGGGCTCTTTTATATTGCGACATGGTAGAGTGCGTTTCGTTCAATCGTCTTTATTGATTACATGAACGGTATTATTAAATGAACTCTAACTCAGGGTGATGAAATGCTTCATCGCATACCCTGAGAACGTGGTCTATATCTTGCGAAGTCATGTCAGCATTCACTGAGAATCGGATGATGTTCTTGTTTTTTCCAGTTGCAGGGCGACAAAATACAGCACCAAACACATTCCGCTCTTCGAGAAAGTCACGCACATGCTCCGTGTTTCTTTCGCTACCGCATTCTAAGGCCACGATTTGTGACTCGCTACGAATGTTAAAGCCTATTTGTTTTAGGCCTGTTGTGAGCGTTTTGACTCGTTTGAATAAGGTGTCTCGCTTATCATCAGAGTTTTTGATTACCTCTAACGTTTTTTCTAAGCGAATGACTTCTTGTGGCAGCACGGTAGAGCTGAAAATCGCGGGGTAAGCGACAAATGGAAGGGTCTCTGACAGCCGTTTAGGTCCAAGAATGGCACCGGCACGATAAGCGAATGTCTTGGCTAAACTCACGGTAATAAAATCCACTTTGTTGGTCAGCCCTAAAGATCGAACCAAACCCGCCCCATTTTTACCATGAGTACCTAACGAGTGCGACTCATCAACGACCAAAGCACAGTCAAACTCTTGCGCCATTTCGTAGATGTCGCGTAGTGGGGCAATAGTGCCAATGGTGCTATAAATAGAGTCGACCACAATCACGCCTGATCCATTACGTTGGATCTGTTTACGCAGGTGATTCATGTTGTTGTGCATAAACGGGTAAGCATGAGCTCCAGCAGCACGAATTCCTTCCCATAGGGACATGTGTGCAAAGAAATCGATATACACCGGAGTATTAGGTGGGCAGATAGTTTGCAACAGCCCAATATTCGCAGCCCAACCAGATTGGGACAGCAAACAGGTTTCCATCCCGACATAGGCTGCGAGTTCGGTTTCAAACGCTGGCTTAGATTGTTCATCTTGCAAAAATATGGCAGACATCACTACATTATCATCGTGCTTTGAGATCGCATCCCTATGTGCTTTTTGGATGTTCACGTTATGCGATAGTGATAGGTAGTCATTACTCTGCATAACCACGGCGTTCGACTTGGGGCGTTTCCCTAATACCAAGTGCCTTTGGTTTTTGTTTGGGGTAATGAGGTCTTGAACATAAAAGTTCAAGCGTTCTTCGATAAAGGAAGGTAAGGGTTTATTTTCAAATTTATTACTCATAATAAGTTCTCTTCGAATACAGGAAAACGCCAGCGCTGACGGATATATACTTAGAAAAAATAAATGAGCTGTCATTGGCCGAGTTGCATAATTTAGCGCCCCCTTGCAAACTCAGCATTTCAGGGTTTTAAGGTAAGTGTTTTTCCTTACAGTCCCGGGGAACTACGCTCGTTGTAATGAGCATAATAGTCAGTGTTTTTATGACAAAAAGCGATGAACAACTTGGTGACTTAATAGTCATAAGCAAAGGAAATGAAATCAAAAATTAAGTTTACACATTGATGGGTAATTCCGATTAAGTCGTCTAATTAATGCTTTACTTCCCCCTTCGATCGAATAAACAATATTGATACGTAAGCAATGGTTGTAAAGTTCTAGATTGTTGAACGAATAAAATACTGAGGTGATATTAATCTCATATTAAAAGGTGGTTATTTATTGTTCTTTGTTGAGTTTGATATCAAATCAAGTGGCTGATTTAATTAGATATACGATAAAAGTCTCAGAAATTAACATTTAGAAAACTAAAGTATTAAATTCCGTTGTTTTTGTTTTTGGTAGGTTTAAGTTCTACTGTGATTGTCGGGAGGAGAGCATTTTTAGCCATATGTGTGAGTTTCGAAGTGGGTTATCTTGCTGATTAGAAAGAATAAACCAATTGTTCAAATAAAAAAGTTGGCGAAAATCAGAAGCTTGGCATACACTTTCCTTGTAAATGACCTTATCTCTTTGATTGAATAGGGTAAATGCTTTGGCGCTACTGGTGATGGTAGCAATGTATAACATAGCTTTGAGGAAAGTTTTATGGCACTCACGAAGGCCGATTTGGCTGAGAACCTGTTTGAAACACTCGGATACAGCAAGCGGGATGCCAAGGAAACGGTTGAAGTGTTTTTCGAGGAAGTTCGTAAAGCACTTGAAAATGGCGAACAGGTAAAACTGTCAGGTTTTGGTAACTTTGATCTTCGCGAAAAAAACGAGCGACCAGGTCGTAACCCGAAAACTGGTGAAGACATTCCAATTTCTGCTCGACGTGTTGTTACTTTTAGACCGGGACAAAAACTAAAGGCCCGAGTCGAGAATATTAAAATCGAAAAGTAGCCAAGCAATAGACCACGCCAAGCGTGGTCTTTTTGTATCTAGAACAAAGAAAAAATAAAGGGCTGTGACTTCAGCCCTTATTAGTATCTATTAGATTACAGTTGTAGACGCGTTATGCCGCTTTGATGTGAGTTGTGATATACGGTTGCCATGCTTGTTGGTAAAGCTCCAGAGACTGGCGTCTTAAGCTATTGATTTGTGCAGCTTCGATGTCATTCATCGGGCGTTTTTCTGCAATCGCGTGACGTTCAATACCTTGGATGATTTCATATAGTTCATGCTCAGGGCCGCTTTTCACATCAGCAATTGCTTTTAGGTGAAGCTGAACTTCAGCAATGATGTTGGTTTTAGGTAAACGAACCAACAAGTTAAGGTCACGGTAGCCAGAGTCAGCAGGAGACTTAAACTTGTTTTTCAATTTCACTACGTCCGCTTCACGGCTTAGTGATTCGTACACTTCAACCAAACTCTCTACGTCGTTTGCGATGATCGTTGCACGAGCTAGGTCGGTAATTCTTGTTACATCGCCATCAAGCTCAAGGTCAATCTTTTCTTGTGCGCGAGATTGAGATTTAACGCCTGCGAATAGGGCTTCTGAGTTAGTGAGTAGGGCTGTACTTTTACAGATAGTTTCTAGCTCAGCTTGTGCTTGGTGAGCTTTGCTGTAAAGAATGTCGAAGTCAGTGTAAGGCTGAGTCGGACGCGAGTCGAATGCTTTAATGCCGTATAGGCCACTTAGGCTATGGCGGAATACGTTAGATGAAACTTGATTTTGCGCAGGTGTGCGCGATTGATCAGTTGAACTCGTTGAAACAGGTGCTGCTGCGAATGCAGGCGCTCGGCTCAATACTAGAAGCATTAGGGCCGTCGTACGGAGAAATACACTCATTCAAACTCCAAGGTTACAAAAACGGATAGTCTAAAGGGGTAACCAGTAACGCATAAGAGTGAAAACAGCCTAACTAAACTCACTATATATTAAATGGGGCTAGTTGAGGTAGAAACCAACTCTAACGTTTAATATTGCTTTAAAATGTGAACATATAGACAAATAATTCAAGCATTTGCCCCTTCTGTTTAAGAATGTTGAACTCAGTCAGTGTTTAATTTTTAGCGAGTCTAACTGGCAATTTTAAACCAAGCGAAGGTTGCTCTTACTTCTCTATACTGTACCCTTGCAGTATGACTGTTTAACATGAACGAAAGATGAATAATCCTGAATTTTGGCACAATAAATGGGCAGCCAACCAAATTGGTTTCCACCTTGAAGATGTAAATCCACTTCTGATTGAATTTTGGGAAAAAACTAACCCTAATTACGAGAAGAGTGTGTTTGTTCCACTTTGTGGTAAAAGCGAAGATCTGATCTGGGTAGCGTCTAAGCATGAAGAGGTTCAAGGGGTTGAATTAAGCCAGATTGCGGTTCGCGCATTTTTCTCAGAGCACTTTTACACACCGACTGTGACTCAAATTAATGGCCAGCATGAGCTCTACCAGTTCGACGAACTGAGTGTTTACACGGGTGATTACTTCACAGCGCCAATTCAGCCTGTTGACATTATTTATGATCGCGCTTCTTTAGTGGCTCTGCCTGCTGAGATGCGAGTGCAGTATGTAGAGCGTTTGAAACAACTATTGAAGCCGGGTGGTAAGATTCTTCTGGTGACTCTGGATTATGATCAAAACGAGATGGCAGGGCCTCCGTTTAGCGTACCTAAACTAGAAATCGATCAGTTGTTCGCGGGATACAAAATCACATTGTTGAATCAAGATATTGCAGACGATGAACATCCTAAGATTGCTAAGAAAGGCTTGTCGCGTTTCTGTGAAGAAGTGTATTTGATTGAGTCAGACGCTTAATTTCAATGGGCTTTCAAGCGAAAAGAGCGCTCAAATAAAAAGATAACACCAACAAAAAGACAGGCTCGATAGCCCGTCTTTTTTATTGTTCAGATTTGAACTCGTGATTGTTCAGAATTGAATAGAAGGTTAATAAATCACTTTTACTTTAGCAGCGCTTTCAATGGCATCTTGGATTGCTGCTTCTGTGCTGTTACGACGAGTTAACGCCACACCAAGACGACGACGACCATCAATGTCAGGCTTACCAAACAAACGAACTTGCGTTTGTGGTGCGTCTAGTGCTTCTACAAGGCCTTCAAAGCGAATGTTGGTTGAAGTGCCTTGCCCTAGGATAACCGCTGATGCACACGGGCCGTATTGTGTGATTGATTTGATCGGCATACCAGTAAATGCGCGTACGTGCAGTGCGAATTCAGATGAATCTTGAGACATTAATGTCACTAAGCCAGTATCGTGTGGGCGAGGGGATACTTCGTTGAAGATAACGTGATCGCCTTTAACGAACAGTTCAACACCGAAGATACCGTGACCGCCTAGTGCGTTAACCACTTGTTCTGCTGTGTATTGTGCCGCTTTCAAGGCATTGTCTGACATCACTTGTGGTTGCCATGATTCGCGGTAATCACCGTCTTCTTGGCGGTGACCGATAGGCGCACAGAAGTGAACACCATCAACAGCGCGAACGGTTAACAGAGTGATCTCGTAATCAAAGTCGATGAAGCCTTCAACAATCACACGACCCGCGCCAGTACGACCACCTTCTTGTGCGTAGTCCCAAGATTTCTGGATGTCTTCTTCAGTTCTGATAATGCTTTGGCCTTTGCCTGAAGAACTCATCACAGGCTTAACAACGCAAGGCATACCTACGAAATCAACAGCAGCGGCGAAGTCTTCGAAGGTGTCTGCAAAGCGGTAAGGTGAAGTGCTCAGTTTTAGCTCTTCAGCTGCAAGACGACGAATACCTTCTCGGTTCATTGTCAGTTTCGTCGCATTAGCCGTTGGAACAACATTCAAGCCTTGTGCTTCTAGTTCTACCAATTTGCTGGTGGCAATAGCTTCTATTTCTGGAACCACATAATCTGGTTTTTCGAGTTTAATGACTGCTTGCAGTGCATCGCCATCTAACATGTCTAATACATGGCTACGATGTGCAATTTGCATCGCGGGTGCATCAGCGTAACGGTCACATGCAATAACTTCCAAACCTAAACGTTGGCACTCGATAGCAACTTCTTTGCCGAGTTCACCTGAACCTAATAGAAGTACACGAGTAGCATTTTCACGAGTAGCAGTACCAAACATAGAAATTCCTTCCGACCTTATGAACGATTGATTGAAAACGGGGTGATCATACTGATTTGCATGATAAAAGCAAACGTTTGCTTTGGTTGTTCCGTTCATTACAGGCATAAAAAAAGCAGCTCCGAAAAGTAGGGCTGCTTATTTAAAATATTGTTAACCAGATGTACTTAGATTGCTAAGTAAGTCACTGGAATATCGGGGTTAATTGCTTCTAACGTAGACTGAGTATCGGCTAGGTGACTGATGCTACCATCAGCAATCTCAACTAAGGCAGCGTTTTCAATTTGTTCGAAATCGAAGCCAGCCATCTTAAGTTGAACCAAGGCTACTTGTAGCGGCGGTAGACTTGGGTTGAATGCCGCGTTTTCTGCGTAAGCACCGGTGAACATCTCACCCGTTGTCAGTTGTAGTGAAACACCACTTAGGTTCTTCGTGTAAGGTGCGTGGCTGCGGTTTAACGCTTCTAAGGCACGGACGACAAGCGGGGTCGTTTCATCCGACTGATATTCATGATTCAGTTTAGCCATTAATCCCGTTGTGATGCCTAGATCTGCTGGGCCGAATGAATCTGGCAGGTATTCTTGTAGTGACATTTCATCACGTTGTGGAAGCTGAACTTTGAGCTCTTTTGCTGTCGTCAGTTCGTTCATGAATTGGCGGCAGTGTCCACAAGGGCTGAAGTTGATTGTGATATCCGAGATACCTTCTTCACCTTTCATCCAAGCATGGCTGATCGCAGATTGCTCAGCGTGTACGGTTTGGCCAAGTTGAGCTCCGGCGATTTCAAGGTTTGCACCAAAATACAAAGTACCAGACAAACCACGCACGATAGCACCAACATAGAAGTTCGAGAGCGGTACGTAAGCATAGGCTGCAGCAAAAGGAAGCAACGCAATACGCAGTTCGTCATCCGCTAATCCACTTGCTTGCAGTAGGCTGGCAAATTGTTCTGGAGAGAATGTTGCGTCAAAGTTGTCTGCTAATACGATGTCGCTTAAAAGTACTTGAATTGAAGAGGGAGCACTTTCCAGCGCCAGGGTAATACGACTGTTCATGTTGAATCCTTAATTGACCTTAGACTTTAATCTTATGCAATGTTCAGGATATTTCTGTGACTATTATCACTATTTCAATTCCATTGTTACATTGTATTGCATAATTAGAGTGAGGTCACAAATGAAATCGATTGCAAGATTGAAAACAACACGTGATATCGCATTTATTGTCCAAAATAAGAAGCCCAAACAGACTCTGAAATAAACAGAGTACTGCTTGGGCTGATTTGGTATTGAAAACACTTGTAAGCGATTAAAAGAGCTTGCAAGTGTTGTTTGGTGGAGGCTTATTACTCGTATCTTGTCATCTGGCTAGTTAAGAATAGAGCCAAACCACGACGGAAAACACGCTAGGGGCAATGATTGAAGTGATAACCCCGCAAAGTACCAATGCCAATGAACTGAATGCGGCATCTTCTTGGTTCTTTTCTGCACAAGTCGCGGTGCCCAACGCGTGAGAAACCGTACCCATGGTTAAACCTCTGGCAACTGGGCTCTTAATGCCAATCAGGTTGTAAATAGGGTAAGCAAAAATCGCCCCGAATAGGCCGACAATCAAGACCAAAATTGCCGCAATGGCTGCTTCACCACCTAAATGGCTCGATACTTCCATCGCGATAGGTGTAGTGACTGATTTACCCAATAAACTCGCAATCAAGCTCAAATCCGCTTTGAAAGCTACAGCAATTAATGCGGTTGTAGTCATCGACATCACACTGCCTAATGTGCAGGCAAAGGTAATAATACGCCAGTTAGCTCTGATTTGAGGTAACTGTTCATACAAAGGGTAAGCAAGTGCAACAACCGCAGGTTGAAGCATGTAAGTAATCCAAGTGTTGTCTGCGTAATAGGCTTCAAAGGGTACTTTGAAGAACATTAGAACTGGGATAATGATGCCAATGCTGATTAACAAAGGATTACACAGCGGAGAGTTCACTTTTTGGCTTACCCAACGAGCAAACAGAAATACCACAATAGTCAGTAGAATCCACATGACTATTTACCTCTCGAAAGTAAGCGGTCTAAGAACCAGGATAACGAAACCAAGACGATGAGCGTTCCACCAACGGCACTGGCCATGATTGGCAGTGCATTGGCGATAAGCAATTCGAAGTGATCCATTAACCCAACACTGATTGGAACGAACAACAAGATCATCAAACGAATAATCAAGCTGGCGCCGGGCTGTACCCAGTGCGGAGGGACAATACCAATCACCATGGCGGAAAACAGAATCAACATGCCAAAAATACTACCGGGAATTGAGGTTTCCAAAAATTGCTGTAATGCGTTACCTGCTGTGAGAGCACCAATGATTAAGGTGAAGGAGATTAAGCAGTAAACCAGTTGGATCAATCTTTCTTTCAAAGTGTCATGTCTCTTGATAATGGAATTAGCTAGCTAACTTTTCAACGTACTGATAAACCGCCTTTAAGATCGCCATTTGCTTCTCGTCACTTTCATGTTCGTGCGCGAGATTTTCTAGATTCAGCATGTACTCTTCTAAGCGGCTCTCATAGAACTCACGACAATGGTTCGCCCATTTCAATTGTTCAGATTCGTCGAGCGTCCATGGGAAGTGGCGAGCGCGATAACGGAATAACAAAGGCTTAATTCGTTCGTCACTAAAAGTAATATCTAAAGCCGCCAAGTTGTTCGGGTCTGTTTCACGAATGATGTTCATCGCCGTTTTATCGGCTGGTGAGAAGAAACCATCGTAAAGGTGAGTGTCGACATCGTCACTCTTCTCGTACTCTCTTTCTTGTGAGTACAAACCAATCAATTTTTCACGTATTTCTGGATGTTCGCGTAACAGTGCCAAGTTTTTCAAACATTGCTGACGGTCGATACCAATAGTTTCCGCGTTTTCTGCGGTCAGCGTTTTTGCTGGCGCAAGAATAGGGCACTTGTTTAAATGAACCAATTTGATTGGTACTGGTAACTCGTCTTCAGCAAGTTCAGTGCGCTTAGTATAGAGCCTGTCACGTAAAGCTTCTGAATCTAGGTCAAATAAAGGTGTTGGATCTTTTGCTAAATCCACAACGATAACGGCATTTTGGTTGGTTGGGTGCCAAGCCATAGGCACAATCCAGCTGGTGTAATTACAATCACGGCCGAACATGCCTGATACGTGCATTAGAGGTGTCATGGTTACGATGTCGACTAACTCATTCAATTTACGCTTGTGGCGCATGTTATAGAGGTAATCAAACATCTTAGGTTGTGCGGCTTTTAGCTTTTTCGCTAATTCGATGGTTGCGATAACATCGGCCATCGCATCGTGCGCGTTTTCGTGTTCAATGCCATTTGCCACAGAGAGGTGTTCCAGTTTGAAACTTGGGAAGCCTTCGTCATTCTCTGGCCAAACAATACCTTCAGGGCGAAGTGCATGTACGGCGCGCATCACGTCGAGTAGATCCCAGCGTGAGTTACCGTTTTGCCAACTCCATGCATACGGGTCAATGAAGTTACGGTAACAGGTGTATCTCGTTACTTCGTCATCGAATCGGATGCTGTTGTAGCCAAGGCTTGTGGTGTTTGGCTTAGCAAGTTCGGCATGAATCTTAGCGATAAACTCAGGTTCAGGTAGGCCTTGAGTCATTGCTTTTTGTGGCGTGATACCAGTGATCAATGCGGCCTCAGGTGCAGGCAGATAATCAGCAGGAGGCTGGCAATAGATAACCAAAGGCTCTCCGATAACATTGAAATCTTGGTCGGTACGAACCCCCGCAAACTGACTTGGACGGTCTTTTGCCGGGCTCACGCCCCATGTTTCGTAATCGAAAAAGAAGTAGGTTGGCTGATTATCTGAACTCATTGAATTTCCTGAACAGCAAGCGGGGGCCGTTTACTGTGGCTAAAGGTTAGTTTTGCTCAGTATCTGACAGGATGTGGTACGCGTGCAACCCAGATCACAAATAAATTGCCGGAAAACGGTGCTTTACTCTTCAATCGAGTCGCGTGGGTATGCTTTTTAATCCCGTTGAGACCGTTTCTTAGTCAATACAATCTGTCTATTGTTCGTTTAATCCGACGGTGGGGAGAGCATCAATTTGACTTTCTGTTTCATGGTTAACTCTCGGTTCCTCAAATCTTTGAATATGGCTTTCCATTCTTGAAAGGTCACCGTTATGGGATTGAAACTCTCTATAGGTTTGGTGACACCGTAACGAACGATTTCTACTTCTGGTTCAAACGTACCAAATAATTTGTCCCAGATAATAAGCACGCCAGCATAGTTCTTATCGATGTATTGCGGGTTTCTGCCGTGATGAACCCGGTGATGTGATGGCGTGTTGAAGAGGTGTTCCATCGGGCCTAAGCTTCGTATCCACTGGGTATGCACAAAGAACTGCAGTCCAAGGTTAAGCAGCACCACAAACACCACCCATTTAGGATCAAAACCTATGATGACTAGTGGCACCCAAAATAACCACATTCCCGCGATTGGGTACATTAAACTCTGACGAAATGCGGTACTGAAATTCATGCATTCTGAACTGTGGTGCGCTACGTGTGCAGCCCACATCCAGCGAACTCGATGGCTTGCTCTGTGAAACCAGTAGTAAAAAAAGTCTTGTAGAACCATCAATACAACGAAACTCAACACTCCCATTTCAATATCCATTAAGCGCCAACCAAATAGCCAAAGATAGAGCTGAACGATCAGCAACCCGGTTAACAAATCGGATAGCTGATGCATGCCTGCTAACGTGAAGTTACACATGACTTCCGATAGCTTGTAACTCGAATTGTCTGGTAATTGACCTTGCTTCTGACCAATAAAATACTCGGCCAGCATACAGATTCCGAATAGAGGGGCTAATATTAACAGTAGCCATTCCGGGTGATTGATCAATGCGTCGAAATTCATTTCTGGTTCCTGTTCGTATACTCGTGTTTGAGAATCAGAGCTGGAGTGTTGCTTCTACCAGCGAGCAAAGTGATCTTCCGTTAGGCCGATTACACTGTCGAGCTCATGGGCTATACCGTCGTTGTCTTTAATTGAGCCAGAAAAGTGACCGATAAACTGACGGAAGTTACTTTTGAGCAGCCATAAGTTGAGCTTTTCGCTGCGGTTATTAAGGGGTGTAAAGGTTAGGTTAATGCGTCCATCTTGTGATGTTATCTGCCAAGGTAAATCCGCATCTTGGCGATTGAACGTAAACTGTACTGAGTTAAGAAGATGTCTGGTTCCATTCACCCACAATACGTTTTCGCATCCCCCAGTTTCATTGACACCTGCCGCGAGGTTGAGGCCGATGTCGGCATTATTGGATTGTGTGTTGATGCTGGCCCACCGCCAACTGGTTTCGCGCCTCATGTATCCCGCAGAGAAATCATAGCCAGCACGAGCTTGCTCTAGGGAAATAGGTTGTTGGTTAATCTCAAGGCTGCCTATTACTTTTAACGCGTTATGCTTTTGGGTGTAGGTCCAACCCGAGTAACCTGTTGGGCTACACATCGCTATGGGTAAGCTATTCGTCTCAGGTTCTAAAGTGATCTCGGCCTTGATGTGCTTGGTACTCAAGCTAACTTTCCATTGTCCTCCTAAAATATCAAAGGTGATGCGTTGGTTTGCAATGGACGTTGTACCGTCAAATGGCGAAGTAGCCACCTGTTTATCAAACCCTAACGGCCTTAACCAAGAGCACTCTTCTAGGTGGTTATTTTCGATGTCGTACAGATAACAAAATGCTGAGCCCAAGTAGCGAATATCTGCAATAGCAACACCGATGATGTGTGTCTCGGTAACAACGCTTACAAATTGAAATTGCTTGTAATGGAAGTGCTTCTGCCAAGGGGTTGCTTTTGCATCCATTGTATTTCGGTAGTCAAAGTTATCGATATTCAGTTGTTTCGGGATACCATCAAAATGTCCAATTGTCGGCTGACCATTAAAATCAATCAAACTGTGTGGGGCTGGATTCGTTTTTATCATTGCGATGGTTCACATAAATTTAACAATTGACAGTATTGTGCGACGAGTAACGTAGAATTTGGAGGTCAAATTCGGACAAAAATTGCGGTGAATCACGACTTTGCTACGGCACATTAGTTATGCGCGCGCTCTTATAAGGAGGGACAATTGGAAATTATCGCTGAATACATGCCAACGGAGCATCGCCACCAATTAGGCACATTGGATGTCGCGTTGTTGCTGAATACACTAGCGCAAAGAGGCGCCGACATTGACACGCTGCTTGCTAGTGCTGGGTTAGAAAGCCTAGATTGGCAAAACCCAAATGGGAAGCTGACTTACGCGGATAAACTGTCCATCTTTAGTGTGGCTAACCAAAGCTTTCCACATGATGGTCTGGGTTTATGGTTGGGAGAACATGCCAGCTTGAGCCATTTTGGTGTGTTGGGTTATGCATTGTCGACCAGTCACAACGTAGGCGAAGCTATTAAGTCTGGCTTTAAATACCTGCGATTAAATGGGCCTATATTCTCGGTTAAGCTGATTGTTGATACTGAATACGCGGTAATTCAAATTGAAAACACCTTGGAGGTAGGAGAGTTACTTCCATTCTGTAACGAGTATTTCCTTAGTTCGATTGTTTCGTTGTTCAAGGAGTTAACGGGAGGCCAATTAGCCATTCAAACACTCTCTTTCCCTTATGACCAGCCAAGTTACGCCAAGCTTTATGAAGAGCGTTTTCAATGTCCGGTGGTTTTTAGAGACAATTTTTGCGAACTGCGCTTTGGCGCTTCGGTTCTATCAAAAACATTAGCCACGCGTGATACCACAACGCTCAAACGCTACCTCGCTTCTTGTCAGTCGATAGTAGAAACTCTCGATTCAAAGCATTTGCTGACGAGTCAGATCAAAACGATCTTCTATCAAACAGCAGGTAACTTCCCGACTATAGAGCAACTCGCGGTAGAGTTTGGTTGCAGCTCTCGCACACTCAGACGAGAACTGGTCTCTCACAATTCCAACTATCAAGCATTAATTACCGAAATCCGAGTTGAGTTAGCCAAAGAACTACTGCTCGGTACAACCATGAACATCGACGATATCGGTGAAAGACTCGGTTATAGTGATCCTGCAAACTTCAGAAGGGCGTTTAAAGGCTGGCTGCACAAAACGCCCACGCAGTTTCGTGACGGCTTAAGTTAAAGCGTTACTTGCTAAAAAACTGCTCCCGGAAATTGGTGACTTGCTGTTGATAGTAACTGTCCCATTCTTGTTGAGTCCAAGTTGCATAATTTGATGAGCGTTGAGAGTCTAAGGTCGCTTTGAGCTGATCAAGCTGCTCGTTATAAGCCCTCACAGCCTGGTGTTGTTGCGTCATTTGCTGTTCGCGCACGGCAATATTGTCGGCTTGTGCTTCATCCAAATATGTCTCTTGAAGTTTTGACTTGATAGTCGCTAACTCGCTAGAGCTGTAGCTGTTTGGTAGCAAGGAGACCGCAAGTTCGTATTTTTGAGACGGAGTCTCTACGTTTAATGTTTCCGTTTCATTCTCCCATTCAGCGATCAGCTCTTGGTAGTGCAACATAAAATCAGTCGCTTCAACTTCCTTAAATGTGCTTGCACTGAGCGTAAAGTCCAAATGCGTAAATTGATCAGCAAATATCTGGTGGGCTAGCTCTCCCCAAACCTGTTCTGCAGACTGCTTAAACAGCTCAACACGCTCTTCCAGAGAGTCGATGGATTCGAGTGGAATCGCGCTTTCTGCTACTTGCCAGTCGGCAGAAAGTTGCGGGTAGTCACTCAATAACTTAAGCCATTCTTCTGGTAAGTCAGATTTCAACTGGGCGAGTTGTTCAGTGCAGTTATCAGCTTGTTGGCAAAGTTTCCAAAATTCATCGAGTTGATTCACCAGCGCCTTACCTTCAAGTTCAGTTAAGTTCTTTGCATACGCTTTTTCGTGCGTTTTTTTCGCTTGGATTTGTGTACCTCGCGAAGCTGAATTGTTTGAACGGCCTGCTGTATTGGATATGGGACGATTGTCATCAGTCGTTTTAGAAACGTGCTGTTTTGCTTCTGTGTGTTGGGAAGAAGAGAGCGGCGTTTCAGTCGATTTCGATGACCATGAATAGCCAACAATGCTCGTCACAACGACGAGCATTAGGATTAATATAACTCGATGCATTATCTGTTCACCGCGTTACTTGATGACAGCACTAACAGGGAAGTGATCTGAAAGGTTGTAGTGCTTCCATAATTCACTGCTGGTTGAGCGAGGAATATCAACGCGGTTATTGTTGTGAGCTTTTTGTCCGTACTCTGAACTCAATACCACGTAATCCAAGTATTCAACATTCTCCCCGCCAGACATTGGCTCGCCAGCAAAGTTATTGATGCGAGGATCAAAGGTTGAAGCGGTATAACCTGAATATTCTGGCTCAACGGCTTGCAGGTTAGCGAACATTTGTTGGTAGTCACCTGGGAACTTAAGCTTGTTCACGTTGAAATCACCGCTGTAAATCACCGTTTCTGATGTTGGTATCTCCAGTGACTGTGCAAGCTCTCGCATCTGCCTAAACTGGCGCTGTCGGTAATCACGAGCCGTGTCCGTATCGAACGAAGCAGTATGAGTGCCGAACACATGGTAAGCCTGACCGTTCTTAATGATCTCAGCGTAATTCACGCCTTTATCCGCGAAACAATCCGTTCCCGTGCAATCCGGGAAAACGTATTGTGCTTCATTAACAATTGGATAGCGGCTAACGATGATCATGCCACCGTCGTAGATGTTGATACCATCTTTGTCGAGCATTTTGGTTTGGTAAGGATACTCTTTCGCGAGTTCACGCAAAAACTCGCCTCGTCCGTTGGCGAAGACTTCTTGAAGCGCCAACACGTCGTAGCCTTTAACATATTGAGGGATGAGATCGTAACGGTCACCAATGTGAGAAGCGATAGCGGGTAGGGCCCAAATATTGTAGGTCATGACTTTCAGCGTGTTGGCGTCTGGCTCTGGCTGTTCGTCCAATTTCTGTGGGGTGATGGTGTAGTAAATATCATCGTAGCGAGCGGTTGAGTCAGCTTTGAGCGCCAGTTCTGTGTTTTCGTAAAAAGCATCGGTCGAACGACGGTGAATGTCGCGGTCATCGTGCAGTGCTGAACCAATGTCGGCCGCACTCAAACCATGTTGTAATGATGAGTTATACCAATGCCCCTCCATGGTTTGATTCAGTGTGACTGTTTCTCCAATGGAATTTGAAACCACAGTGTCAAACTCATACGTTTCCCCAGATTTTACGCCAGTCCAACGATTGAAACTGATCAATTTTTTGGTCTCCCAAGGCCCTATTTGTTCGACATGCTGCTGCCACTCGCTACCGAGTTCAAGTAAGTCTGTACCACTGTGACGAGCTTGAATGGTCATGATTTGATTGGTGTTGTTGGTGAGGTACACATCTGTATCTGCCATTGCGGACGTCGAGGCGATTGATGTTGATGCCACTAGTGCAGCTAACCAAGTCCATTGAGTTTTCATCGTTTACGTTATCCTTATTGATTGATGTCTAGAATAACGTAGTCAAGACTTATGACATTGGAGTTATAACTCTATGGCATTTATTCAAATATGAGATATATGCCAAGGTTTTATAAAATTGATTAACCATTGAAAATTAACATATTGTCTTGTTGGAATAATAAATGGTACGCGCGCGAATAATAGAGTCAGATAATGGTTTCGAGTCGGTAGAACAGCCAATGTTGGCGTGCTTAAGTGAAAACTGTGTGTCGCGGTAAAGTGGAGGTTGTGAGCAACAAGAAGGGAATATGGCGACAGCTTAGAGCTATCAGCATAAATTTTGCGATTGTTCTGTAATTTACTCTTGTTCAGTAAACAGAAACCTTAAAAAACAGGTATGATAGTGCCGTTTTTAATCCTGAACTGGGAAAGTCATGGCAAAGTTAACACTCCAAGAGCAGATGCTTAAAGCTGGCTTGGTAAATGAGAAAAAATTAAAGAAGGCGAAGAAAGGCTCTAAAAAGTCTCGCGTTCAGTCTCGTGAAGCAAAAGCGGCAGCTGAAGAAACTAAACTGGCGCAGCAAGCGAAAGACAAAGAGCTAAACCAACAGTTGAAAGAACAACAGTTGAGCAAAGAAATTAAAGCTCAAGTGAAGCAACTGATTGAGATGAACAAGATCGAACAGAAGAACGGTGAGATCAAATACAACTTCACCGACGGTACGCTAGTTAAATATCTTTACGTAGAAGAGCTGACTCAAAAGCAACTAAGTAAAGGCATTCTAAGTATTGCTCGTCAAGGCGAGAGCTATGTTGTTATTCCAACAGCAGTAGCGAACAAGATTGCTATGCGCGACGAAGAATCTATCGTTGATACTCAAACCGCAAGCTCTGATGAAATGGATGAAGATGACCCGTATAAAGACTTCGTTATCCCTGATGATCTAATGTGGTAATCCGTTTTGCCTAGCTCCATTTTAATGGTTAGCTAAGTTTACAGGATCTAAGAATGCAGCGAACAATCACTCGATTGGCGCTGCATTTTTTTTTGGCGCGAAATGACTTCTACAAATCCTGAATAACGCTTAGTGTTCTGAAATGCCGTAAACAAGGCTATCATTGGCACTTGCATGATCGATAAAATCGGTATTAGCGCGCTGTTCGTGTTGGTCGTAGCCATCGAAGTAACAGTCGCCAATTTCATTGCGCGGGCAAACGTGAATGTGGTCTTTGATGACCAGTTCGGTAGAACAACATGGGCAGTGTTTTACATGTCCAGTGAGTACCGTAGATCGATTTGGTTTCATACATCCTCCTGATAGGCACTGTAATCTGATTACCTATTTGCACCCTCTAAGTTATGCAAATTAGTGTGTCGTTATGATTTCATTTTTAAGTCAGTGAAAATGATTCAGAGAATGAATGCCTAGGCATTAATATAAATGTAATAAGACCAAGACCATATAAGGTGAACTAAGTCTAGCGAAGCCATAACGGGCCTGAAATATTGTCCGTTTAATCCAAGGGAGATACAGGTACAAGCCATAATAGGAAAAGGTGTTGTGGTAGGCAGAAACAAAAATGCAGCAAACAACCTTTCAATTGTTGCTGAATTTGTGATGCTTCATTCGGTTTCTTGTCAGCTGGTTAAACTCAAACCATCAAAGTAAGCCTGAACAAATTTAACGAACACTTGGTGTTTCTTTGCTGGATAAATAACTTGCGGATAGAAGAGATAAATACTGTTGCCTTGTTGTAGGCACTCCTCAGGCAGCACTCGCTCTAACTCTCCAAGCTCGACCTCTTTCGCAACGTAGTAACTTGCGATACGGATGATGCCACTGCCTGCCATAGCTCGTTGCTTAAGTAAGTGGTTGTCATTACTTGAAAGCCAGCCGGACACATCAATATTTGCCGATTTTAAAGGCCACTCGGTTTGGTGCAGCGTTGCTAAGCATTGATGATCACTTAAGTCACTCACATTGGTAGGGCGACCAAATTGATCAAGATAACCGGGAGTCGCGACTAAATCATGCTGATAGCTAATCAAGTGTTTCGCCACCATGTTGTCAGGTGGTGTGTTGGTGGCACGAAACGCGATATCGATATCATCTTGGTTGAGATTAAAGTTGGTGTAACTACTGTTTATCTCAAAGCGGATTTCTGGATATTGCTTCCTAAACTGTTGGCAGATATCGAATAGATATACCTCAGTAAACATCTTTGGCGCGGTAAGGCGTAATAGACCTTTGACGATGTCGTGTTGCTCAGAAACACTGCGTTTAAGCTGTAAGACTTGCGAGCGAATCGTTAAGCCTTGTTGTAAGGCGCGTTCGCCTTCTTGGGTTAAACGAACACTGCGCGTGGTTCTGACCAAAAGCGGACACTGTAAGTCTTTCTCTAAACGTTTGATCTGCTCAGAAAGGTAGCTCTTAGAGATACCGAGCTTTTTGGCTGCCTTGGTAAAGTTAAGTTGCTGAGCAAGTTCTACAAACAGGATCAGTCGTTCTATTCTTTTGTGTTCGTTCATTCGCGCATTCCTACCAATCTATTGTTCGTCATATCAAACAATCATTTCGTAACTAGCATATTCTGTTTTTTAAAAAGAACAATATGATAGAGGCATATTTCTGGTCAGCAAATCTTCTAAGCGAGAATCGATATGACAAACAGCATTGAATCTACAAACAAAACGAGTGATAAAAAGAGTATCCCATTATCAAACCATCTACCGAATGTTGGGCAAGTTGCCTATGGTTGCATGGGCTTAGGTGGTGGCTGGAATGATAATCCAGTGACGAGTGCGGATGTTGCTCAAACACGAAGCGTAATCGACACAGCATTAGAATCGGGCATTAACTTATTCGACCATGCGGATATCTATACCTTCAGCAAAGCTGAGCAAGCCTTTGGTCAAGCATTACAACAAGCGCCTGAGCTGCGCGAACAGATGTTCATTCAATCTAAGTGTGGGATTCGTTTTGAAGGCGGTGGCAACGTTGGTCGTTATGATTTCTCGGCTGATTGGGTAGGCCAATCGGTAGACGGTATTCTCGAGCGTTTGAACACTGAAAAGCTTGATGTGCTGTTATTACATCGCCCCGATCCTTTGATGGAACTCGATGAGCTGGCAAGAACGTTAGAGAACTTAAAAGCGCAAGGTAAGGTCGATTTCTTCGGTGTGTCGAACATGAACAGTCATCAAATTCAGTACCTACAATCTTCGCTAGGGCAACCTATTGTCGCGAATCAAGTTGAGATGAGCTTAGCCAAGCTGGATTGGTTGAACGATGGGGTGATGATTAACTCGCAAGGGCACCATCAATCAGACTTCGCCGCAGGCACGCTAGAGCATTGCCAAATGAATAACATCCAACTGCAAGCTTGGGGCTGTTTGGCTCAAGGCCGATTTGCTGAGCAGGGTTTGTATTCAGAGCATGAGAACGTGAAAAAGACAGCGCACTACGTGGCTCAGTTAGCGAACCAATATGGCGTAGAAAGTGAAGCGATTGTGTTAGCATTTTTGCTTCGTCACCCTGCTCGTATCCAACCTGTAATTGGCACCACGAATCAAGAGCGAATCAAAGCTTCGGCAGTCGCGACTCAGATAAACCTATCTCGTGAAGAGTGGTACAACCTATACGTGTACTCACGTGGTCAAGCACTGCCATAAGGAATGAGTATGTTGAATCAAAAGATCGCACAACAACTGGTGTCTAATGCTCTCGACATTGCTGAGCGTAATCAACAAGCAATCGCGGTGAGCGTGTGTGATACGCATGGTGAATTACTGGCGTTTATTCGCATGGATAATGTGAGTGTTCAAGCCGGATTGTTAGCACAGAACAAAGCTTATACATCTGCAAGAGACAGGCAGCCAAGTGGTAACTTAGGTGCTTGGGCAAGAGAAACCGGTAAAGACTTAAGTTACTGGACCGACCCTAAGATCACTGGCTTTAAAGGTGGTGTTCCCATTGAGTTAAAGGGGCTGGTGATTGGCGCGATTGGTATCAGCGGATTGAGTGAAGATGACGATGAAGCACTTGCCGAAAAAGTGATTCAACTTGTGCTCTAAGTGCTGTTGCTTGTGAAGTAATGGAAGTTAGAAGTAACAGATAATAAAAAACCGATGCATGTGCATCGGTTTTTTGTTTAACGAGATTCAAGTGCTTGATTCAATCGAATCCATTAAGCGTTCGCTTGTTCCAGATCTTGTTGCTTGTCTTTCTTACCCAATAGGCGGCTTGTGATCGTACCGGCTGTCATTGCACCAGATACGTTAAGTGCTGTACGTGCCATATCGATAAGTGGCTCGATAGAGATAAGCAATGCTGCGATAGTTACCGGAAGGCCCATCGCTGGCAGCACGATAAGTGCCGCGAAAGTAGCACCGCCACCTACACCTGCAATACCGAATGAGCTTACTGTGATAATCGCAACCAGAGACAGAATGAAGTTGATATCCATTGGGTTGATGCCGACTGTTGGCGCAACCATGACTGCTAGCATTGCTGGGTAGATGCCCGCACAACCATTCTGACCAATCGTTGCACCAAAAGACGCAGATAGGTTTGCAATCGCTGGTGGTACGTTTAGCTTAGTAATTTGAGCTTCTACGTTCAGTGGGATTGATGCAGCAGAGCTACGCGATGTGAAAGCAAAAGTCAGTACAGGCCAAATTTTTTGGAAGTACTCTTTCGGGTTGACACCAACAAAAGAAACTAGCACGCCGTGAACCACGAACATCAATAGGATCGCTACGTAAGACGCTACGATGAAGCCTAGTAAGCTTAGAATGTCAGACGCGCTAGACGTTGCAACAACCTTAGCCATTAGTGCTGCGATACCGTAAGGCGTTAGCGCCATGATCATTTTAACTAAACGCATAACGATAGACTGAGCAGCTTCAACAAATGTACGAATTGGTGATTCTAGCTCTTCTTTTTCTGCCATCACTTTACGTGCTGCAATACCGGTTAGTACACCAAAGATAACTACCGCGATAATAGAAGTAGAGCGAGCGCCCGTTAAGTCTGCAAATGGATTTGTTGGAATGAAACTAACCAGCATTTGTGGAATCGTCAGATCAGCTACACTGCCAATGCGACTTTCTAGTGTTGCGATACGTGCTGTTTCACGAGCACCTTCAGTCAAGCCTTCCGCTGAAAGCCCAAATGCTTGAGTCACTGCGATACCAACTATTGCAGAAATCGCAGTTGTTGCTAACAATACTGAGATTGTGATGCTAGAAATTTTACCGAGTGAACCGCCTTTTTCAAGCTTCACAACAGCGGCAATCATTGATACCAACACTAACGGCATAATCACCATTTTTAGTAGGCCAACGTAGCCACGACCAACAATATTTACCCAGTCTAACGTCTCTTTGATGATAGGGTTACCTTCACCAAATAACAGCTGTAGGCCTAGGCCGAATACACTACCAAAAACTAAGCCGAGTAAAACAAGTCGAGAAAGAGTGTTTTCTTTTTTCTGCTGTCCATATAGAAAGAAGAGAATACCAATGAATATCGCTAGGGCAGCGATAGCTGGGAATGACATTTAAATTCCTTATGAATAACTTCAAATTAATAGAGCGCTAAGGTATTAGCGCGAATACTGCAGGGTAAGATAACGTTCTGTAACAAAACGTAAAATAAGGAAAAGTAATTTATTAGAACAATAAGTAATATCCACACATTAAGGTGCATGGATATCCAACATTGTGATTAATAGATGAGCTTTTTAGCGATATTTTGCTAATAAATTGAGCATATCACTTGAAGAATAAATTTCGACATTTTGGAAGTTATTATCGAATAATCGGAACAACATGGTTTGTGCTACATCTTTTGATTGAATCGGGCGAAGGTTCTTGAATTTGCCAAACATAAATGGCGACAGCATAGGAAAGACACTTTGTAGGATTTTTTCATCGGCCCTTGGTTCATCTCTATCACCAATCAGTGGCCCCGGGCGCGCTATAAAAAGTTGTTTGAAACCGATACGTTTTAGGTTTTGCTCCATTTGCCCTTTGCAGCGAAGATAATGTGAATAAGAATCTTGCGACGCGCCGTAACTTGACACCACTGCAACTCGTTGGACGCCGAGAAACTTCATGGATTGGGCTACTTGGCTGACAAGTTCAACATCGACTTTGCGTAGTGCTTCTTTTGAACCTGCTTTTTTCTTGGTTGTACCTAAGCAGATAACCCCGAGATTAGGCGTTGCTTTGGTATCGTCCCAACTCGTGACTTGCAGATCACGGTGAATGAGTGTGTGAAGTTTGTCGGAGTTATACTGTGAATCTAATGCTCTTCGGGATAAGGCATAGATATAGTCAACCGCGGGTTCATCGATGAGCAAGCTCATCACATGACGGCCGATTAGCCCTGTAGCGCCAGCTACAACGACCGATGTTTTGTCTCCAGAAATGCTCATAGCTATCCTTAACCTGCTTGCAAGTGCTTGTTTAATATAAACAGTGTTTTAATTTTAAGCGAATAAAATTTAAAGATAGTTTTTAAAGGTTACTCAATAAGTAAACCAGATTTTAGAAATAAAAAACCAAAAAACTGCTGGGAGTTACGGTGTGAGCTTTTATTAATTTCGAGCTTATTTATAGAGTGCTTATTAATAGAGATATTATGATTCACGCAAACTGTTTGTATCAGACATAACAGTGCCAAAGGTAAGTGATTGAGATTTGCGGTTAGTTGGTATGAATTTTATGTTTTGTGATTGTTTTGTTTAGAAAAGAGGCTGAACTGTTTAAATTAAGAACACTCTCTGCGTTTCTGTTACATAACCATAGATACCGGGTTGCTTAACACGTAAACTGAGTCGTAATTCACATAGACCAAGGACGTGCTATGAACCTCAAGCTTGATACTCTTGCTCCTACTCAGATTTATCATCTGATGACACAAACTGTTGTGCCTAGGCCTATTGCATGGGTATTGACGGAATCTTCTGACCAAGAGTACAACCTAGCGCCTTTCTCTTATTTCACGCCTGTTTCCAGCAATCCGCCGCTATTGATGTTGTCGGTTGGGAAGAAGCCATCGGGCGAAATCAAAGATACCTCTCGTAACGCCCTAGAAACGGGTAAGCTTGTGATTCACATTGCTTCTTCAAGTTCTGCAGAAACAATGACAGCGACAGCAGCTACCCTTGAACACGGTGATTCTGAAGTAAACGCGAATAATATCGAGCTGGTTGAATTTGAAGGCTTTTCTTTACCAAGAGTTAAGCAGTGCGCCGTGGCTTTTGGTTGTACATTATATGACGTTAAAGAAGTCGGTGAAGTACCGCAAAGCCTTATATTTGCCCAAGTTGAACAGGTGTATATCTCCGAAGATGTGATTGATAACGAGAGCGATCGCTTGAAGATTGATGCGCTCGCACTTGATCCTTTATCTCGATTGGGTGGCGGTGAATACGCCACGCTAGCCAATGTGTTCTCTGTCGCTCGTCCTAAGTAAGAGTTATCTATTTAGCTTCAGCCGAATAAGTTCGCTAAACCTCGTACCTCAATCTAAGTGCCATTAATCTTATGCTAAATACAAAATACTCACAGTTCATCAAACATCGCATTGATCAAAAAACTAAGCCGTTAGGCGCTCTTGGTTTACTGGAAAAGGTTGCTCATCAACTGGCTCTAATTCAAAGTCAGGGTCAAGAGTCTGCGGTTGAACACATCGAATTGAATAAGCCGAGCATCATCATTTTTGCAGGCGATCATGGTATTGCTGATGAAGGCGTGAGTATTGCTCCAAGTGCCGTTACGCAACAGATGGTGTTGAACTTCTTAAGCGGTGGAGCGGCGATCAATTGCTTCTGTGCGGTGAATAACATCGATATCACGGTAGTCGACACGGGGATATTGTTGCCAGTCGAATCTGAGAGCCCGATGCTGATCTCCCAGCGTTTGGGTACACGAACCAATAACTTTGCCAACGAAGCCGCAATGAGTTTAGAAACGGTGGAACGAGGCATAGAACTCGGCGCCCAGCTTGTATCTAAAACCATTTTGAACGGTTCGAATATCATCATGTTTGGTGAAATGGGTATCGGCAACACCAGCAGTGCTTCAGCGATTTTAAGTGCGCTAGCAAACCGGAGTGCGGTTGAATGTGTTGGATTAGGTACAGGTATCAACAACCAACAGCTTACCCGCAAAGTGGCTGTGGTTGAGCAAGGTGTTGCGCGTTGCAAAGGTTTAGGGCTTACAGAAGTTAAAGAGCTTACAGATCTTAAAGATACCAAAGAGGTACTAGCACAAGTTGGTGGCTACGAAATCGTTCAAATGGTCGGTGGTTTCCTAGGGGCTTATCAAAATAGAACGCCAGTATTGGTTGATGGTTTTATCGTATCAGCCGCTGCGTATGTCGCGACCTTAATTGAACCGAACTGCCGTGACTATATGATATTTGCCCACCGCTCTGAAGAGTCCGGCCACAAAATCTTATTAGAGTTACTAGACGCTGAACCACTGCTCGATCTTGGATTGAGGCTAGGCGAGGGCACAGGCGCTGCACTAGCTATGCCAATCATCCGAGCGGCTGTGGAGTTTTACAACAATATGGCGAGCTTCGAGAGTGCTGGAGTCACTGTTTAATGAGTGACTTGCCGGAAAGATCTTTGAAAGATCGCGTTGCTTATCAATGGGAACTGTTTTCCTTGGCAATGGGCTTCTTTTCTCGTTTACCTATGCCGAAGAACACGCCCTATTCAGAAGAGCGTATGAATCGTTCTGGTCGTTACTTTTCAACGGTCGGTATCTTACTTGGCGTGTTATGTGGTGGTGTATTCGTGCTGCTTGATGCTGTACTGCCCAGTGGCGTCGCTATATTTTTAATGATGGTTTTTAGCCTGATGGTAACCGGCGCGTTCCATGAAGATGGTTTAACCGATATGGCGGATGGCATTGGCGGCGGCATGACGTTAGAACGTCGATTGACCATTATGAAAGACAGTCGTATTGGTACATACGGCGCATCTGCTCTCATCATGGCTCTGTTTGGAAAGTGGATTCTATTGAATGAACTTGTCAGCATGACCGAGCTGTTTATGGTGATCGTCACAAGTTACACCTTTAGCCGAGCGATTGCCGCATCACTGATTTATGACATGCCTTACGTGAGCGATTTAGATACCAGTAAAAGTAAGCCTTTGGCCAACAAACAAACCAAAGGCGAACTTGTCTTCTTATTGCTTGTAGGCGTGCTGCCTAGCCTGTGGTTTGGTCTTGAATTCGCTTTGATTTTATCTGTCGTCGCGTATCTGTTCAGAACAGGTTTCAAAAAGTGGTTAACGGCTCGAATTGGCGGCTTTACTGGCGACTGCTTGGGGGCTGCTCAACAGTTAATGGAGTTGCTGAATTACCTTGTATTCATAACTGCATTTTACAATGGCTTTCTATAACGGTTTCCTATGAAAAATACGAATCAAACTATTCAAGCAAGTCAGCGAAACAGCCATTTGGTATTGGGTGGAGCTCGTTCTGGCAAGTCGAGTTATGCAGAGCAACAAGCGTTAAGTGCCCTGGCTGCATGTTCAAATGGGCGTTTGCATTACATTGCAACAGCCACTTACCTTGACGATGAAATGCGAGAACGAATAGCGCATCATCAACAACGTCGAGGTCAGCATTGGGTTGAACATGAGGTACCGATTGAATTAGCCACTAAACTGAAGGCATTTAATCAAGGTGATGTGGTGCTGATTGATTGCTTAACACTATGGCTTAACAACCTCATCTTTGAATTGGGCGATGATGCAAGCAATGAACAAGTAGAGACTGTGATTGAGGCTTTAGTGCAAAGCGTTGAGCAAAGTCCGGCGCAAATTATCATTGTGTCTAACGAAGTTGGACTTGGTGTAGTTCCGCTAGGAAAAGTGTCGCGCTTGTTTGTTGATAATGCGGGGCGAATGAACCAAGCATTAGCTCGGGTTGTCGAACGAGTCACACTGGTCACAGCAGGGTTGCCATTGATCTTGAAACCGTCGAATTATTAGACTCATTCCTAAGTTTAGGTACACACATGGACAATGGAACAACCAAAAATATCTACTTGCTGAGGCATGGAAAGGTAGAAGGTAAAACGGCTCTGAACGGTGTATCTGACGTATTGGTTAACCCAAACCTTCAACAGCAGATTTGTGAAGCCTTGGTGCAGCACGATGTCTCTTTTGATGGTGTGGTTACCTCGCCATTAAGACGATGCAGTGATCTAGCAAACCTGTATGCACAGCGCATGTCTGTACCTCTGTCGACGACATCAGGCTTTCAAGAAATGAACTTCGGTGAAGTTGATGGTGTCCCATTTGATGAGCTTGAAGACAAGTGGGGAATGTTAGAAACCTTTTGGCAAGACCCTGCTAATCATCGATTAACAGGCGCAGAAAGCTTACAGAGCTTCCACGACAGAGTAACTCAAGCTTGGGCGCAACTTTTTAGCGATCCAAGTGATAATTTATTATTGGTTACTCATGGTGGTGTGATTCGAGTACTGCTCGCGCACTGCCTTGATATTAATTGGAAAAATCCAAGTTTGTACTCGAAATTATCGATCGAGAATGCCTCAATTACCCATATTCAAGTCACTCAGTTTGCACAGAGCTTTATCTGCGTCAAAGCGATAGGGCTGCCTGTTCTGTAAGCATTCAAAAATACACAGTTATACCAATTTTAAATATATTAAAAGTGTAAGACGGTGGTTTTAGCCGTTACCTACGTGAAAGGAATTTAGTCATGACCACACCAAGTTGGGATCTCAGTATTGCTTATCGCGATCTAGATGATGCAAAAATCGAACAGGATATTGAACTCATTCAACAGTGTATTGAGCTGTTGTATCAGCATGTTGAAATTCGCCATGTCATTCTAGCGATGCAAAACGCCATTCAGACTTCAGAAGCGGCTGGCACGTTACTGAGCACCATCAATACTTTTGCCAACTGCCACGCATCGGTAGATGCAACACATACAGAAGCCAAAGCATTGCTTGGCCGTGTCGCGAAGTTGAACTCTGAAATGTCTCAAGCGTTTAGCCCTTACGAAGACACGCTAATTCACGCAGAACCAGAATTTATTGATGCAGTATTAGAGCATGAGAGTGCGGATGTTGTAGGGCAACGCTTTGCGATTGAAAGTTCACGAAAATTATCGAGCAGCCGACTCAGTGTTGCTGAAGAGCAGTTGTTAGCGGCGATGAAGGTTGATGGCCGTGATGGGTGGGGGCGTTTATACGACAACCTAACCGGTTCTTTAAAACTATCGCTAAAGCTGGACGGTGAAGACGAAGCTCTAGGTTTTTCACAAGCCGCGAGCCTGTTGTACGGCAGCGAATTCGACAAACAAGAACCGGCATGGCGCGCGGTTCAAGGCGCAATGAAGACGCATCAAGAGTCTTTTGCTTCGATCCTAAATGCATTGGCGGGTTGGCGACTGACTGAAAACAAAAAGCGCTCGAAGATTAGCGATGTGCATTTCCTTGATCCAAGCCTACACGGCAGCCGCATTGTGCCAGAAACGCTAGACACCATGATGTCGGTAGCAAAGGCAAATCGAGCAGTAGGCCAGAAAGCAGGCCTGTTAATGGCAAGAGTTCACGGGTTAGATGAAATGAAACCTTGGAACCATTTAGCGGCAATGCCACCGCTCGGTGACAGCGAGTCCAAGCTTTATTCTTTTGATGAAGCGATCGAAGTAATCAAAACTGCTTTTGATGAAGTCAATCCAGAGATGGCTGAATTTGTGGGTTTGATGGTTGAGAATGGTTGGATTGATGCTGCACCTGCTGCCAACAAGCGCTTAGGGGCTTACTGCACTAAATTTGCTGCTACACGTACGCCGCTCGTTTTCATGACTTGGGGTGGTAGCCGCTCAAACCTAATGACTTTAGCGCATGAACTCGGCCATGCTTTTCACAATTGGGTGATGAAAGATATGCCATTATGTCAGACACGCTACCCAATGACGCTGGCAGAAACCGCTTCTATCTTTGCTGAGAACATCGTTCGTGACCACTTGTTACAACAAGCACAAACACGCAATGAAAAACTTGAAATGCTGTGGGAAGAGCTTTCTTCTTCTTTGGCATTAATGGTGAACATTCCCGTTCGTTTTGAGTTTGAGAAAGCCTTCTACGAGCAGCGTGAAAAAGGCGAGCTCACGGCTCAGCAGCTGTGTGACTTGATGGAAACAACTTGGAAAGAGTGGTACGGCGATGCAATGACAGAAGCCGACCCTTATTTCTGGGCGAGCAAACTGCACTTCAGCATCTCTCAAGTGAGCTTTTATAACTATCCATACCTGTTCGGCTATTTGTTCAGTAAAGGTGTTTACGCTCAGCGCGATGCGAAAGGTGAGCAATTCTACGGCGATTACGTTTCGTTGCTTCGTGATACGGGCAGCATGATGGCGGAAGAAGTCGTTCAAAAGCACTTAGGAATGGACCTGACTCAAGCTGACTTTTGGCAACAAAGCATCGACATGGTCAAAGTCCAAATCGATGAATTTGAAAGATTGCTCGATCAGGAAGATTAATTGATCTCAATCTGTTCATGGCAGGTAAGAGCTGTGTTAGCTTACGTGGCTCTTATCTTGCTGACATGACTTGAGAAAAGCTGAGACAGCCAAAAGTTGCTTTAAATAGAGAAAGTTATTTGGAACAGAAGTCGGTTAGTAAAGTCAGCAGGTAATATAAAAATATATGGGTAGTATTTGTGAGTGATAACGGAGTTTCTATTGATAAGTGCGATCCTAGCAACACAATTTCTATGTACAATTTATTAACATACGGCCGTGCAATTAAGGAGTAACGCATGACGAAGACCCTCTTTCGCCAATCATTTCTTTTTGACAGCCTAGATCTTGAGCAAGAAGTGGTTGCAGGACAGACCGTACTTAGTAACGGTGTTCAAATTAAGCTTCATCAACGCGGTGTATTGGAAGTGATTCCCGCAGAGTATAATTCTGAAACCAAGAACATCATCTTTTCAACAGGTGTTCACGGCGACGAAACTTCACCAATGGAGCTGATTGATAAGCTCATTGAGGATATTGAAACAGGCTTCCAAGTCGTGACAGCAAGATGTTTGTTCATCATTGCTCACCCAGAAGCAACCAACGCGCATACTCGTTTTCTTGATGTGAATATGAACCGTCTGTTTGATGAAAAACAGCACGAAAGCAATCGAGAAGTGGATATCGCGAAGAACCTTAAGTACTTGGTTACTGAGTTTTACAAGGAAACGGTACCTGCCACTCGTTGGCACTTAGATCTGCACTGTGCGATCCGTTTGTCTAAACATTACTCTTTCGCCGTAAGCCCTAAGGTTCGCCACGAAGTTCGCAGTAAATCCTTGTTCGATTTCATTAACAGTGCTCACGTTGAAGCTGTGTTGTTGTCGAATGCGCCAACGAGCACTTTCAGTTGGTACAGCGCTGAAAACTTCGAAGCCCAAGCACTGACAATGGAGCTAGGGCAGGTAGCAAGAATTGGCGAGAACCAACTTGATAAGTTAACGGCTTTCGATTTGGCAATGCGCAATCTGATTGCTGAAATAGAACCAGAGCATTTACCAAAGAAAACCATTACTTATCGCGTAAGCCGAACCATTGTTCGTTTGCACGATGACTTTGATTTCATGTTCTCTGATGACGTAGAAAACTTTACGGCGTTCAAGCACGGTGAAGTGTTTGGTCATGATGGCGATAAGCCATTGATGGCGAAGAATGAAAACGAAGCGGTGGTATTCCCAAATCGTAACGTTGCTATCGGTCAACGAGCGGCCTTAATGGTGTGCGAAGTTGAAACACGATTCGACCACGGTCAGCTTGTGTACGATTAATACCGAGCTGGGTTAAAGCGACGAAAACAACCGCTCAACTGGTTGAAATATCAAGGTTCACATTACGGTGTGAGCCTTGAGTTTATTTAGGGATACAGGTAAGGTTACGCGAACAATTTCAAAGTAGCTTGATATGGATTTCCAACAACTTCTTCACCAAAAACAGCGCAAATGGACCCGAGCCATTTATCTGATGGCAGTACTGCTTGTCGCGCTGAGTGCGATTTACCTGATGGTTGGCGATCTTTTCATTTCCCCTCTGGGCACCTTGTCCACGTTAGAACAAAAACTACTGATTGATTTACGCTTACCTCGATTATTAGCAGCGATTGCCATCGGGGCAGGGCTAGCGGTATCTGGCGCAAGCTTACAAGTCTTATTGGGTAACGTATTAGCAGAGCCAGGTGTGCTCGGCATTTCTGGTGGCGCAAGTTTGGCGATGGTTATCGTACTGTTCTTCTTACCGTTTGCTCCCACACCTGAACTGTTCATGATTGCCGCCGTTTTAGGCTCGCTTTGTTTCACCGTGATACTGGTGAGCATGGTAAAAACGATGCGACTCACCACGGCTAAATTACTGCTGGTGGGTGTCGCATTAGGCATTCTTTCTGGCGCGATGGTGACATGGGCGTTCTATTTTAGTGACGACTTAAGCCTACGCTTGTTGATGTATTGGCTGATGGGCAGCTTGGGTGGCGTGACTTGGTATCAACACTCGCTCACGTTAGTGATGATCCCCGTGATTATTTGGTTGTGTTTGCAAGGCAGTAAGCTAGACAAACTGATGATTGGCGAAACGCATGCCGCGCAACTGGGTGTGAACGTTCCGAAATTACGTTGGCGTTTAATCTTCGCTGTGTCTATTTTAGTCGGCTGCGCGGTTGCCTTAGGCGGCGTGATCAGCTTTGTTGGCTTGGTTGTGCCCCACTTGTTGCGTTTAGCAATTGGTACCGACAACCGATATCTTCTTCCTTTGTCTGCCGTTGCTGGCGCTGCATTGTTGGTGTTTGCTGATATTTGCGCGCGGACATTACTCGATTCTGCAGAATTGCCTTTGGGTGTGATGACCACCAGTATCGGTGCGCCTATCTTCATTTGGATGTTAATTAAAAATCATGATTCAAATTAAGAGCCTGAGCGTCGGCGCTCGTTTATTACCAATATCATTTGAGCTCACGCAAGGGCAGGTGACCCACGTTATCGGCCCGAATGGCAGCGGTAAAAGTACCTTACTCGAAGCGATATCTGGTATTGGTGATGGCTATAAAGGCGATATCAAGATCGATGGGCAAGACTTGTCAGTGTTGTCGCTACAAGATTTATCATTACACCGTGCTTATCTGTGCCAAAGCGCAAGGCCAGCCTTCAACTTGGAAGTGTTCCAATACCTTGCGTTGTCATTGCCAAGTTCATCGCATGGCCTTGATGCTGAAATCAACGCAGCTTTGGACGAAATCAGCCAGATGCTAGACATTGCAGACAAACTTCATCGTTCCATTCAGACCTTGTCTGGTGGTGAATGGCAACGCGTTCGTTTGGCGGGCATGTGCCTACAAATTTGGCCGACGCTTAATCCTTACGCAAAGCTGCTGATCCTCGATGAACCCGCAGCTCCGTTGGATATTGCTCAAGAAGCCTTGTTATACAAGCTCATCGAACGAGTGGCAGAGAAGGGCATCGCCGTTATCATGGCAAATCACGATCTGAACCGCACCTTAAGACACGCCGACCAAGTGTTGCTGCTCGACAAAGGCGTACTTCAAGCATCAGGTCGTGCAGAACAAGTTCTTACGCCTGAACAGCTAGAGTCCGTGTTCAACACTGAAGTCAAAAGTATCTCAGTCGATAATCAAACTTATCTGTTATTTGGTTAAGCCTTTATCGCTTGGCTAAGACAGTTGAATCTTAGGATTGGAAAGCTCGGCAGTTATCGGGCTAACATCATCTCATATTCAACCATCATATCTGGCATCCCTAAACGTTGAACATAGCGCAACGTGCCTGTTGCTGGTTTTACTTCAACATCATCTAAAAACTCTTCCCAAACATGAGCAATGCCTTCGAATTGTGCAGAGTTTACTTCGTTGGTAAATGTCCAATCCGTCCTGACAATGTCGTTAACACTAAAGCCAGCTTCTTCTAAGAATGCCTTCATTTGGTCTAAAATTAATCGTGTTTGAGCAACAGGATCATTAGGGTGTTGAGTGATAAAGTCCGGGTTACAGTCAGCATGCCCTGTCACAAAGAAGACTTCGCTGAATTCACTTAGTTTCAGTCCCCAACTAAACGCATTGCTCATATCTGGTAGGTTCTTATTGCGAAAAGCTTGTTTAATGGCCATTTTATATCCTCTCTACTTGATAGTGTTTACAGCGAAACTTCCAATACGATTTTGCCACGAGCACGTTTCGATTGACTTAACTCCTGTGCTTGAGCGGCTTTAGATAGTGGGAACACCTTATCGATGTTCACTTTGATTACGCCATCATCAATTAAAGCGGCAATACGTTGTAGATCTCTGGCATTGGGTGAAACCCACCAACGTTGAAAATTTACGCCTAGTTGCAGTGGTAATGTGCTTTCAATGTCATCTAATAGTGAAACTACGTTGCCACCTTTTCGTACGACTTCGAGTGAACGCTCCGCGATGCCATCACCCCCAACAGCGACGAGCACAGCATCTAACTCATCAACAAAGTCTTCAAAGCGTTGAGTTTGATAATCAATGAATTGATCGACCCCTAAAGCCGTTAAGTAGGCTTTGTTGCTGGCTGATGCTGTTCCGATAACATAAGCACCGAGCGCTTTCGCTATTTGAACTGCAAAGCTACCAACACCTCCGGATGCATTGTGAATAAGGACACGTTGACCTGCTTTGAGTTGGCAACCTTCAACAAGTGCTTGCCATGCTGTTGTTGCGGCCAATGGCACAGCTGCGGCGGTCACGATGTCGAGAGACTTGGGCGCACTTGCTACTAAATCACTATCGACAGCAAGGTATTCGGCGTAGGAGCCTTGTTCAGAAATGGGTGCATATACATAGACCAGCTCCCCAAGTTTAAGGTTGCTTACATTGTTGCCTTTTTCGACAACTTGTCCTGCTGCATCCCAGCCAACAATGAGTGGCATTTCATGTTGACCGCTAGCCCGTAGGAATCCCTCTCTTACCATCCAGTCGACAGGGTTTACCCCCGCGCCTTGTACTTTGATCAGCACTTGATTTGGTGTGATGGTGGGTTTAGCTATATCGCCGAACGTTAAGTTCTGCGCACTTCCATACTCTTCTAAATACACGGCTTTCATCGTATTTCCTTATAAGTGAGTCATCTGACTTGTTTTTCTACCAGCGGGTTAATCTGTTTGTGGAACTCACTTTGCCCAACTTGTTACTTATCGTCTAATTGATGATTGGTATAATATGCATTGATTAATATGATGATTTTGTCGATACTCATTCATCTAACTCCCCGTGTAACTAGGCAAGTAAGATGGCGAATGTCGATCTGAATTTAATGGTTATTTTTGATGCAATCATGCAGGAAAGCTCGATTACCGTGGCCGCAGATCGATTATCGATGACGCAACCGTCGGTATCGAACGCCGTCTCTCGAATGCGTCACGTTTGGAAAGATCCTTTATTCGTGAAACAAGGAAGAGGGATTCGCCCAACCCCTTATGCCGTCGAGTTGTGGAAAACAATTGGTGATCCGTTAGAGGCAATACGGATTGCAACTGAGCGTGATGAGTTTAATCCTGCGACGTTAAAGCGCACGTTTAGAATCGCAACCACAGATTGGATGGCAGACCTGTTTTGGCTGCCGTTAAAGCAACGAATAGAGCTTGAAGCACCTGACGTTAATCTTCACGCCGTACCTTACAACGTCAATGGAGAAAAGTTATTACTCAGTGCCGATGTCGATATGGTCTTGGATTATTTCGAAGGCAATTCAGCTCAAGTACAAACTCAACATCTGTTTGATAATCACTTTGTGTGCGCAATGCGTGCCGATCACCCGTTGGCAAATGAAGAGCTATCGCTAAGTGCTTTTGCTCGTGCTGATCATTTGTTGCTCTCGTTATCAGGTGAAGCGAAAGGCGGGGTAGACATGTTACTAGGACAGAAGGGAATGAAACGGCGCATCGCCATGACGGTGAACCACTGTTACTCCATACCTAGGTTGCTAGTCAATACTGACATGATCACGACGATTCCATTACCGATAATATTGGAGAGCGTGAGTAAGGGAGATCTGGTGATTAAGAAAACGCCATTCACCATGCCACCGGGGCCCATTTCGATGTCTTGGCATGTGCGCCATCAACGTGATCAAGGGACCTTATGGTTACGTGAGAAAGTGCTTAGTGTTCTGAACCATGGTTTACCTAAGAATTTACTTTTTGATCCGTTTCAATGAGAAGCGGTGCAAAGAGTATTTGTCTCGAAATTGCTTTTTCGCATTGTTAATCAGTATATTACTGACGTTATATATTGAGCATCGTCATAAAGGGTGACATTCTAAGTGTTGCTCAAACCTGAACAACATTTGGTGTGATATTTGTAAATTGGAAGAGGAATTAGAGTGTTTAGATATATTCAGCGACGAAGGATCAAAAAGGTTATTAAGCTACTGTCTGCAAGGTTGGTAAAGAGCTATGGAAGCCGTGACTTTTTCTCGATTGGTCAGGTAGAAACGAGTTCTCGTGAATTGAGTAAGCGCCAACAACAAATCGCATTGGCTTTGTTTGCTGATCCACAAGATTTAGATGTTGAATTGGTTCCCACTATCCAGCTGTTACGTAATGATGTGTCTAATGATTTCTTCGGCGGCGAGAATTACACCGCGCATGATGTGCTCAATCTTTTGGGTGGCGGCGGTTGGAAAGGCGGTCGTATGGACGATGACATGTCACATCGCATGGGCATGCATAGCCGTTATTAAATATCTTCTTACTACCTAACGCCTTTATATCCCCAAAGCGGTTTAATCATAAAGTCGCTGTTTTATTTATTCCGAATAATGCTCCCTCAATCAACACAGAATACTGAAATGTCATAATTCGAAGCAACATCATTTATCGACAACACATTTACTTGAGTTGTGTGATTCCGATTCCTATTAATATAATCCCCGCTGTTATAGACGGTGTTGATGTATATATTTTTTGTTGTTCTTCTTCAAGTCAAAACTATAAATCTTCTAACAGTATTGGTGGTTGGTTAGCCAATATTAGTGTTGTGTAGGGTTAAAATAATAGAGAGTGGGAAAGTGACAACAATAAATAATAATATTCTAAAAATAGCAGTGGGTATGGCTATGCTATCGAGTGTGCCGTCAGTGGCAAATGCTCATGGCTGGTCTGAATTTCCAAGTGCACGTCAGAACACCTGTTACGAGCAAGGCGGGGTTTGGTCGGGTACACCACCAAATGCTGCATGTGCGCAAGCGAAAGATATTTCTGGCTCATACCCGTTCGTTCAACGTAACGAATACGCAAAAAACATTCAAGATTTCAACAACATCAATGCTGTAAAGGCGGCGATTCCTGACGGCACTTTATGTTACGCCAATGATTCGCAAAAACGCGGTATGGGTGCGCCTCACACTGGTTGGACTCGCACCGAGCTAAGTACAGGTACATTTGAATATGTATTCAACGCGACGGCACCGCACAACCCTTCATTCTGGGAGTTCTACCTAACGAAGCCAAACGCAGACCTGAGCAAAGGCCTAGCGTGGGGAGACTTAGAGCTTATCCAAGAAGTGGGCAATGTTCCTGTAAGCGGTGGTAAATACCGGATTAACGTAACGATTCCATCTGACCGTTCTGGCGACGCAATCTTATACGTACGTTGGCAACGTGACGATGCTGCGGGTGAAGGCTTCTACAACTGTTCAGACATCACTATCGCGGGTGATACAACCCCTCCACCAGAGCCAGGCCTTGAGCCTGATCTAGAGCGTGGCGACCTATTTATTTCAGAGCAATTTGGTACTCCACAAGTTGGTGACACGGTTAAGTACGACATCATCAACAAGTATGGTGAAATAGCGCGTAGCTTCGATATCGTGATTGATGCGACCAATGTGAACGATTGGGCTCGTCTGCTAGCTTCTGAAATCAACGGTTGGCATGAAGAGTTTAAAGATGGCGCGGTGTTCATTGGTGATTGGCATGATGAAATGCAGCATTACATGTATTTCCAAAACGATCCTACACGCAACTTCTTTAACTCAAAGGATGGCCGTGCTTCAGGTCAGCTAACATTGATTGAAGGTGGCAACGGTGGTGTTGAACCATTGAAAGGCGATATCTATGAGCTAGTGAAGAGTGACAACGTAGTGAATGCTGGCGACAAAGTTGTGATTGCAACAAGCGAAGCGGCGACATTAACTCAAACTCAAGGTTCTGCAGTAAACATCCAAAATAACGGAACTGCGTCAGTTGTTGTAGATACGACTAGTATTACGGCCAATGAAACCTTGTCGTTTATGGCTAGCTCTATTGAAAGCAACAGTGTGGAAACCTTTACGTTCGAAGTGATTACTGATGACATTGGCGTAACACCAGACCCAGATCCAACGCCGGATCCTGATCCGACTCCAGACCCTGGCACTTGGGATTCATCAGCAACTTATCTAGGTGGTGAAGTTGTGACTTACTCAAACCAATCGTGGAAAGCGCAATGGTGGGTTCAAGGTGGTGCAAACCCTCAAGCGACATACGATAACGACAAATGGGGCGTTTGGCGTCCAGCTAACTAGTCAGCTAGTTAATCTAAACGACGTAACTAAGTAATTAAGGCACCACACTCGATTGATGAGTGTGGTGCCTTTTCTTATGGGAGAGATAAACAAGTCGACCGTGAAGGTAATTGGGTTTAGGGTAGGGCTTTGGTTTACCTTGAATACCCGCGTAACTCGAATATCCATGATTAGGTAATCTTTAAGCGCATTAGATAGAAAAGAATTTATTGATGAAAAAATCACAGATACTCGCCAATACAATCAAGAATCAGATATAGCAAAACATTTGGCTGAGTGGTGAGAAGATCCCATCAATTAGAGATGCGTGTAAGCGGTACAAACTTAGCATCGAGACGGTATTGCAAGCTTATCAGCAGCTTGAAGATCAAGGCTATGTACGCTCAAAGCCTAAGTCAGGCTATTTCGTGTTACCTCGCAGAAATGTATTCACTTCAGAAAACGCGCAACACAAAGCCATCAAGCCGTATCCCGTTAAGATCAGTGATCTGCTTTACGATGTTCTCCAACGAGCGAAAGATCCTAGTGTTATTCCACTCAGCTCGGCATTTCCAGACCCTGCCTTGTTTCCTCATCAAGCATTGTCACGCAGCTTAGCCAACGCCAGCCGTCAAATGCCGGATAACAGCATGCTTACCAATTTGCCTCCGGGCAGTGAAACACTCCGTAGACAAATTGCTCAGCGTTACCAAGTGCACGGTCTAAATGTACTGCCTGATGACATCGTGATTACCTCTGGTGCGATGGAAGCGCTTAATCTCTGTTTGCAATCTTGCACAGAGCCGGGTGACTTAGTCGCTATCGAGTATCCTGCGTTCTACGGTGTATTACAGACTATTGAAAGGCTTAACCTGACGGCAGTTGAGGTACCAACAGACCCTGAAACGGGTATAGATCTCGATGTGTTGGAGTCAGTGTTTGCATCAATGGACATTAAAGCGTGTTGGTTCATGACAGAATCACAAAACCCAGTTGGTTATTCGATGAGTGACAGAAACAAGCAACGACTGGCCGAGTTGGTGAATCAACATAAGATCCCGATGATCGAAGACGATGTATACCGAGAACTTCACGTTGGTAATCAAACATCATTACCCGCCAAAGCCTATGACTCTGATGAACAGATCATGCTTTGTGGTTCGTTTTCCAAATCACTGTCTCCCGGTTTTCGAATTGGTTGGGTCGTGGCTGGTAAAAAAGCGCTGAAGATTCAACGATTACAGCACCTGTCAACGCTCTCAAGTAGCATTCCTATCCAACTTGGACTGTCTCACTACCTGACGTTTTATAGTTATGACAACCACCTTAAAAAACTTCGCAAGCTTTTGAATGAAAGGAAGAAGGCACATATAGCACTTCTAGAATCCAGTTTGCCTGAAAGTAGTCTGATTCACAAAAGCCAAGGCGGTTACTTCCTTTGGATAGAATTGCCTCACTCGGTTTGTGTTGAGAAGCTTTATGAGCAAGCTCTTGAACGCAATATATCTGTCGCTCCAGGGATCATATTCAGTAGTGACAAAAAGTTCTCCCATCACATTCGCTTGAATTGTTCATACGCTTGTGACGATAAAATCGCAGACGCCATTCAAACGCTAGGCAACCTAATCAGAACCATGGAACTGCAAGCTTCAACCGTTAGCTAAGTTATCGATTGGTTTTACCTCAATGCTAGTCATTTATTGACTGGATAAACAATCTGTTCTGTTTTTTAATGATCAATCTGTTCTAGTTTGGTTCGTTAGAACTGTGCTGAAATACGCTCCAATTATTAATATGAAAGCCATCATTATGATGTTTGGAGCTTAAATGTTTGATGTAGTTGAATTGTCGCGTTTACAGTTTGCGCTAACCGCTATGTTCCACTTTCTCTTCGTCCCATTAACTATCGGTATGTCATGCTTATTGGCGATCATGGAGTCGATCTATGTACTCACCGGTAAGCAAATCTATCAAGACATGACACGCTTCTGGGGCAAATTGTTCGGTATTAACTTTGCGTTGGGTGTTACGACTGGCTTAACCATGGAGTTCCAGTTCGGCACCAACTGGTCTTATTATTCTCACTATGTCGGCGATATTTTCGGTGCGCCTTTAGCCATCGAAGCGCTTGTCGCGTTCTTCCTCGAATCCACTTTTGTTGGGCTCTTCTTCTTCGGTTGGGAAAGGCTATCCAAACGCCAACACCTTGTCGTGACTTGGCTGGTGGCTTTAGGTTCAAGCTTTTCTGCACTGTGGATTTTAGTCGCCAATGGTTGGATGCAAAACCCAATTGGCTCAGAGTTTAATTACCAAACCATGCGTATGGAGATGACCAGTTTTGCGGAAGTGGTGCTTAATCCAGTGGCTCAAGTTAAGTTCTTACACACGGTCGCTTCGGCGTATACCTGCGGTGCGATGTTTATTCTTGGTGTGAGTTCTTATTATTTGCTGAAGGGTCGAGACATTGCCTTTGCCAAGCGCTCTTTCGCTGTGGCCGCATCTTTTGGAATAGCGTCGATCATTTCCGTAATCGTACTTGGTGATGAATCTGGTTATGAACTGGGTGACGTTCAAAAAGTAAAACTCGCAGCAATTGAAGCGGAATGGCACACCGAACCTGCACCAGCGGCTTTCACCTTATTCGGATTACCAAATCAAGAGGAGGGTAAAACCGACTTTGCTGTGAAAATTCCTTATGTGATGGGGATTATCGCAACGCGATCTTTGGACGAGCAAGTGACGGGTCTTCATGAGTTGCGTGATCAACATTTAGTGCGTATTCGAAACGGTATTATTGCTTATGAATTGCTAGAGCGTTTGCGATCTGGTGATACCTCACATGAGACGGAACAAGCCTTTGATCAAACCAAGCAAGACCTCGGATATGGCTTATTGCTTAAGCGATACACAGATACCGTGACTGATGCTACTGAACAGCAAATCCAACAAGCAGCCGATGATTCAATCCCAACTGTGTGGCCTCTGTTTTGGTCATTCAGAATCATGGTGGGTTGTGGCTTCATTATGTTGTTTGTCTTTGGTTCGGCCTTCCTGCAAACCTACCGTAAAAATATTACGCAAAAGCCTTGGCTACTCAAAGCGGCGCTATGGTCGATTCCATTACCTTGGATTGCGATTGAAGCTGGCTGGTTTGTTGCGGAATACGGCCGTCAGCCTTGGGCTGTTGGTGAAATTCTTCCTGTGACGGTGGCGGCTTCTTCTCAAACTGTTGGAAACCTGCTCACGTCTCTTGCTCTCATTATCAGCCTATATACCGTATTCATCATTGTTGAAAGTTACTTGATGATTACCATCGCTAAAAAAGGCCCAAGTAGTTTGAAAACAGGGCGTTATCACTATGAACAAACAACATCACTTGAAGCCAAATTGGCACAACAAGTTCAACAATAAGGTGACTGACTCATGTTCGAATATGACACATTACGTTTAATTTGGTGGGCGCTAATCGGTGTATTGCTGATTGGCTTCATGATCACCGATGGCTTCGATATGGGAGTAGGGGCGTTATTGCCGTTTATCGGTAAAACCAACTCTGAAAGGCGCGTGATGATTAACTCCATCGCACCCCATTGGGATGGCAACCAAGTGTGGCTCATTACCGCAGGTGGCGCTTTGTTTGCTGCTTGGCCTCTGGTGTATGCGACATCGTTTTCAAGCTTATATGTTGCGATGTATTTAACACTGATCTCATTGTGGCTACGTCCTCTTGCGCTTGAATATCGAGCCAAGATAGATAACGATCAATGGCGAAAAGTGTGTGATCTGGCGATTTCGTTTTCAGGCTTCTTCCCGCCGATTTTATTTGGTGTCGCGTTTGGCAATTTAATGCAAGGGCTTCCATTCTCTCTGAATAGTTTGCTCATGGTTGAATATCACGGCTCGTTTTTTGATTTGCTTAATCCATTCGCTCTGTTGTGTGGTTTCGTTGGGTTATTAATGGCGTTGTTGCAAGGCAGTGCCTGGCTGATGATGAAAACCACAGATGCGCTTTATACAAAGGTAAGATTGGTTACGCAGGTGAGTGCGATACTTGTGGCTAGTCTTATGGTGCTAGGTGGTTTAATAATAAGCCACATTGATGGTTATCTGATTGTTAGTGAGTTGAACCATAGCGCTGTTTCAAATCCGTTAAACAAACAAGCGATAGCAGAAACTGGCGCTTGGTTAACTAACTTCGAAACTTACCCCTGGATGTGGTTCGCGCCGATTGGCAGTGTTCTAATTCCGCTATTGGTGCTGGTGAGTGCGAGATTAAAATGGGATGCGCTGGCTTTCATCAGCTCCAGTTTTACTAATGCGTGCATTGTATTAACGGCTGGTTTTACGATGTTCCCATTCATCATTCCGTCTAGTGTTAATCCAAGTCATAGCTTAACTCTTTGGGATTCGACATCGAGTGAACTGACCTTGAACATCATGACAGGGGTAGCGTTTGTGATGGTGCCCATAATTCTGTGTTACACCGCTTTTAGCTACCGCACCATGTTTGGGCGACTCGATAGCGAGTATGTCGAACGTAATAGCCATTCACTGTATTAAGGAGTTTTTCATGTGGTATTTTGTTTGGATATTAGGTCTATTCTTGGCTGCTTCCTTCGCTGTTTTGAACGTTATGAGTTTAGAGAAAAGTGATTCGGAAACAGAGTCCTAGTCGCTTACGCAATAAAAAAAAGAAGACCAGAAATATGCGTTTCTGGTTTTTGTTCCTCAAACTCATGTTCTCTTCGGATCATCAAGACCTATCCAACCTGTAGCTCTAACAAAAACATTCTTAATTAACCTATTGTTTAATATTCACTATTTGTTAGTGTGTTTAAGTGCACATTGAGGATGTGCATCACAATTAGTGAAGAATAATAGTAGGAGTTGCGATGAGTATTATAGTGAGACGGTCTGAACCGTCAGATGCGAAGGGAATAAAAGAAATCTACGAATGCACTAATGCTTATACTGGTACGCTGCAACTCCCAAATCCATCTCTGGAAAGCTGGCAAAAACGAATTTCTAATATGCCTGATAATGTGTATTCCTATGTCGCGCTGATCGATGGGGAAATTGTCGGTAACTTGGGAATGGAAGTGTGTGTAAACCCGAGAAGGCGTCATGTTGCTTCATTTGGTATGGGTGTTAAAGACGATGTATTAGGCAAAGGAGTCGGTAGTCAGTTACTCGCGACCGCGATCGACTTGTGTGATAACTGGATTAACATCAAGCGAATGGAGTTAACTGTCTATACCGATAACGAAAGAGCGATTAGCCTGTATAAGAAGTTCGGTTTTGTTATTGAAGGGGAGTCTGCGAATTTTGCTTTTAGAAATGGTAATTATGTCGCGGCTTATCACATGGCGCGATTGGTATAGGCACGCCGCTAAAAATCACTGGCAGATAATAAAACGCCACGTTATTTAAACGTGGCGTTTGCTATTTTAGCTCGCGGTGCTTTAAACACCTTCAGTCGTAGCCTTACTTAAGCCGTTAGTGGTCCAAGGTTTGCAGGACGGTAGTGTACTGATTTAAGTACTTTACCTTGGCGAATTGTCTTGCCTTCAGATACGAAATCTTCCGCACACTTCGCGATGATGTATTCGCCTTTTTGAACCGCCATCAGTTTGATATTTTGTTTAGCGTAGAAGGCCTCTGTTTCTGCGTATTCTGCTTCGTTACGACATACTTTGCTCATGTTGCTTGAGTGTACTTCGTCCCAACAAGTCAGAAAGTCGATTGAACGGTTCTTAGAAACATTCAGCAGCAAGTCGATCAGATAACTGATTGCTAGGTTGTCTTCTACCTTAGCTTGACCAAGGTGAACCAAACGTCCCATCAAAACATAAACGCTGTCTACGATAGCGTCTGCTTGCTCGATTTTAGAGTCAGCTTCTGCAAGTTCTGTTAGTTCTTCGATCGCTAGAGAGGTATGTAGCGTATCGCCTTTTTCATCCATGGTTTCAGGAGCAGCAACAGGCAGATCAAAAGTACTGCGGAATTCTTTAATGTCGCGGTAAAGGTGATCGTAGATTTCTTGGCTTAGTTGAGAAAGGGTCATATTCCTATCCATTCTGTTTCGTTAATGGATTATTTTACCAAAGCTAGGAATAGGGTGCTAACGTAAAGTCGAAGAACTCCACTTTTATTCATTTGACCAGTAAAGCACTTTGCGTACAAACCGATTGATTATTGTGTATTTTTAACATTTACTCTTTTTATATACTAATAATGTTGTCATTTACTTGGTCAGCAATGGAATTACATTTATGCATCAAGCTAGTGAAAGCGAAGTTGTTATACGCCGCTTGTATCAAATCACCAATGATTATCGAAAGGGTTTCGATAATCAGATCTCTCAATTGCTTATTATGGGGCTTGAACGCTTCAACTTAGATATTGGTATCTTATCTAAAATTGATGGTGACACTTACTTTGTTGAACACTGTATTACACCTGAAGTTGTTGATCTCCATCGCGGTGATACGTTCGAATATTGCTCGACCTATTGTGAGATTACTTGTAAATCGATTGGCCCTACCTGTATTGAGCATTGTGGTAAACACGATCAGTATGCGACACATCCAGCCTATCAGTCTTTTGGCCTGGAGTCTTACATTGGCATCCCCATTTTCGTTAATGATGAGCTTTATGGCACCTTAAACTTTTCAAGCCCAGCTCCCTATCATCGTGAGTTCAAAGAATTCGATATTGATGTTATGAGGCTCATGGCTTCATGGATCGAAGTTGAACTTGTTAGAAGACAACAAGAACGAAAACTCAAAGAACTGAATGAGAAACTAGAGTACCAAGCTTTGTACGATCCTTTGACACACTTACCGAATAGACGTTGCTTGTTCAAAACATTGAATGCAGAAGTGGAGCAGTTAAAAGGATCTTTAGGTAAGGGGACCTTGGCAGTCGTCGACATCGATTTTTTTAAACAGGTCAACGACACTTATGGCCACCAAATGGGTGATGTTGTATTAAAGAAAGTGGCGAACGTGCTGAATAATAACACTCAAGAGGGTGAGTTTGTGGCACGTTTTGGTGGTGAAGAGTTCATTCTTTGGTATCCAAATAACCCCCCAAGTTGTGTTGAAGATAAGTTCATGACGCTTTTGCAAGAGATGAAAAAAATCACACTGGATAGAAAGCCTGTCACTATATCAATCGGTGCGTGTCATTTTGAGTTGAGTACAGGGGACACCAAAGGGGAAAGGATGTCGGCGCTTGATTCTCTGATTAAAGTTGCCGATGAATGCCTGTACATGGCTAAACAAAATGGACGAGATCAGTTTATTTCTCGCCCATATTATCAAGAGTGATCAGGCTCGTAAGTCGAAATTGATCAGGCCTCAATTCTCTACTGTTTACGATTAGCAGAATAGATAAGGGAACAACTTACGACGCTCTGCAGGTGTTAAAGATTCAACTCTTGCGATGTTGGTATCAGGAATAGCTTCAGGATTAGGGTAGTGCTTTAACACTTTTTCCATGCTGGCTTCACGTATCAAATGGTAAACCGGATACGGGGAGCGGTTCGTCAGGTTTTCATCGTCTTCTGGATCCGCACCACCAAAGCAATAGTCAGGGTGGAACGTCGCGAGTTGATAAACGCCTTCCCAGTTTTGTTGCTTGATCAACGCTTCAATCCAATCAATGAACATGTTGTAGTCGAAGAAGTCTTGCAGCATGTTAGGCACAACCACCAACGTTGTCTCTAATTTCGCGACTGGCGTGTTATCTAACTCTACAAAATGCGTCATGATGTCTTCCAACAACGCTTCTTCCGTTTTCGCTTCACTCACAAAGATCTTAATTTGCTTGTTACGTTGTGGCTTGGCTGCGAATGGACACAGGTTTAAGCCAATAACGACATCATCTAACCACTGTTTTACTTGGTCGTGTATAGCTTGAAGATCAGTACTTTGAGTGTTCGACATAACAGGTTCCGGAATAAAATTTGGCGTAGGATATCAGAACGGACGTCGATCAAAAGCAATAATTCAATCAGACACCTTACCTTAGTTAAGCTTCTGCTAGCTTAGAGGTCGATACTTGAAGCTGTTTCAACTGATAGACCCAAGCAAATATTGCAATATAGAAGACAGAACCTCCCGCAATCACGCCATTCCAACCGAACAGTTGCCAGAAATACAAGAGTAGGAATCCACCTAAGCTTCCGCCAATGTAATAGTGTACAAGGTACAGCGCGGTTGCTGTAGCTTTTGCACTCGATGCTTTTTGACTGACCCAAGAGTAGGCAAGCGTATGTGCGAAGAAGGCGCCGCCGCTAATCAACAACAACCCTGCTAGCATGAACGGGACCTTATCAACAGCAGAAATTAACATCCCGATTAAGCTGATACATACGCCCATTAAGATGCCATTCAAAGGTTCAAAGCGCTGTGTCCATTTGTTGGATAGGTTAGAACTGACAGTACCCGCTAAGTAGCATAGGAATATGAGTGACGCTAAACCAACGGGCACGGAGTGCGGCTCAGATACCAACCGGAAGCCCATGACAGAATACAGGTTAACAAACAGCGCAAAGTTAGCGCCACCAATCAACATCGCGAGCCACAAGGTACGGTTTCTTAAGTGCATGACTACAGAGCGATTGTGGTGAAAGAACAACCCTTTTTGAGGTTTGAAGTTCTGTTGATCAGGTAAACGGTAGGCGATAAAGAGCGCACCTAGCAATGAACCGACCACGAAAAATAGAACAGTTGCGTGCCAATCGAAATAGTCTGTGATTAAGCCGCCTAATACACGCCCAAAGATCCCGCCAAGCGAGTTAGCCGCAATATAACCACCAATGGCGACGGCAAAGGCTTTGGGTGTCAACTCCTCGACCATGTAGGCAACTGCCACACCAGCGAACGCCGCGACAGCAACGCCCATGAATGCGCGGGCTATCACGAGTTGCAACAAGGTAGTTGTGAACACCATGCTCAATCCAATCAGAGGAATAGCGAACAAACTGAACAGAATGATGGGTTTTCGACCAAAGGTTTCCGATGCGATTGCCCAAGGCACCAAACTAATGGATAGCCCGAGTGTCGTAGCGGCAAACAGCCAGTTGATTTGGGTTCCTGATACTTGGAAATGCTCCGCCATGTGCGGCAAAATAGGTTGAAAAAGGTAGAGATTACAGAAAATGATAAACGAGCCAATCGCTAATGATTGGGTGATTCGTTTGTATTGAGTACTGTCTTTATCAAACATTTGCATACGCCTGTGCGATTAATTAAGTTATTTTTGAACAAGTAATTTATTTGTGAACAAGTTATCAGTACAAAGGTAATTAAAGAAATATATTAAAAATATCACCTCCATATATTTAATATATCGATATGCTTGAATCAAAACCCCTTCGACATTTTCTAGCCGTTGCTCAGTTTGGTAACTTTACGCAGGCGGCTAAAGCTCTGCATATTGCACAGCCTGCATTGAGTATTTCCATCAAGAAACTTGAACAAACACTGGAGTTAATTCTGTTTCGGCGCGGAGACAAATCCGTGACGTTAACGGAAGAGGGCAAGGTGTTGTTCGAGCATGCCAGGAGGATTGCTCAGCAGTTTGATGATGCACAACTTGCTATGAACGAATTAAAGGGTTTAGAAAAAGGAGAAGTGCGATTAGGGGCGCCAAGCATGATGGGGAGTTACTTTTTCCCACAGGTGGTGATGGCTTTTAAAAGCCAATACCCAAACCTAAAATTGACACTAATTGATGCGGGTACAGCCTCGATACGCCAGATGCTATTAAACGGTGAACTCGATATTGGGGTTATCAATCATGAAAATGTGCCTGACGATCTTGAAACCGACCATCTGCTAAGTTCAGAGATGTTAGCCGTTGTAGGTAAAGAGCACCCATTAGCCTCACAGCCATCTATCACTTTTGAAGAGTTTTTCGCGCAAGAGCTGATCATGTTCAAGTCGGGTTACTTCCACCGCGATTTCATCGACGCTACTTGCAAAAAATACAATTTGGACATGACCATAGCGTTCGAGACCAACTTGCTACCGATGATTCTATCTATCGTGAAACGGGAATTCGCGATTACAGCACTGCTTAGCTTAGTGACAGAGTACGAAGAAGATGTGGTCGGCGTGCCGTTTAAAGACCCTGTAAAGCTTAATCTATCTTTGGCTTGGAGAAAGGAAGGTTATCTGTCGAAAGCAGACCGAACCTTTATTGATTTTGTGAAGCAGTATGTGTGATTAGGGCGTGTTGACCTTTCGTGGTTAAATTTTGTTCGAGATAAAAGCGTTTTAATCGCGGCGAGGGGGGGAAGTAGCCTAGTCATTCTAAGCAAATCCCCCTCAACAAAGAGTAAAACGCTTTTAGCCGAACCCTTCGGGCAGCGTTTGCTGGCCATTTCTACTACGTTATCGGCTTCTCATGTAGGCTAGCTACACATCGACGCCTCTGCCTTGTATAAATACCCAGCAACTCGCTGCAAAAATCAGCTCGAAAGATCAACATGCTCTAAGTAAGATGAAATAGACAAAACAAAGCCCGCAGGTCCTTATTCGGATCTGCGGGCTTTGCTGTATAGAAGTATGACTGGTTCAGAACACGTTAGGTGTTCTTTGAGTTATACATCTTATCGAAGTTCTTCTGATTCCATCCGACCATCACTTGGTCGCCGATTTTCAGTACAGGTATAGAGCGAGCACCCATTGCCTGTAATTCTTTACGGCCACGCTGCATCTTTGCGTTCGTTAGGCGGTATTCAATTTTTTTAGAGTCCAAATAGCGCTGGGCATCTTTGCAGTGTGGGCATTTGTCTGCGACGTACAATACAACACGTTTCATTTTACATTCTCTTGCTGAGTCTAGCTCTTGGTGAATCTTGCTAAAGTGTAACGAATCCTAGGTGATTAGAAAAGTGTGATCAGTTACACTATGCGGCTCAAATTTCAAGACCACAACGTATTGTCGTGGCGTAACTTGTACGGTCTTTCAAAATGCATCCTTCTTTACGCTATATTCAAGGTTATCCTAAACACATTATCGACCCGGTGACTCAACTTATAGAGTCGGGTAAATTAGTGCCTTGGTTTGAAGCTCGCTACCCAAAGAATCATGATATAAAAAGTGAGAAGGCCCTGTTTGATTATGCGATTGAGATTAAAAATCGCTACATGAAGAAAACACCACCCATCAGCAAAGTGATTTACGACGGGAAGATACACCTAATCAATAATGCATTAGGCCTCCACTCTTATGTTGCAAAGAATCACGGTGGCAAGATCAAATCGAAGAATGAAATTCGTATCGCCAGTGTGTTTAGAAATGCACCAGAACCTTTGCTCCGAATGCTGGTAGTGCATGAACTGGCGCACATCAAAGAGAAAGAGCACGACAAAGCCTTTTACCAACTATGCTGTCACATGGAACCGGAATATCATCAACTTGAGTTAGATGCCCGCTTATTCATGATGTATTTAGATTTAAAGAAGTAGCCTAATGAGCCAATCACAAAATAGAACCACGCTAAGCCTGTCGAAAAACAGCACCTCTGATAAAAACCGTAACAATGCGGATTCAAAAGCGGCTGGACAGAATAAAGCCAAGCAAGTTTCTAGTAAACCAACCAATAATAAAGGCGGAGCGGGTAAAGCACCGTTTAAAAAAGGCACTTCGAATAAGAGCACACCAAAAAGATCGAGCGGTTCGCAAAAGCTTTCAGGCACGAAACGAACGGGTGGTTCACAACGTAACAAGAATACGGCTAAACCTGCGAGTGGACTGCACCCAAGAAACCAACATACAGGTCGTTACGACTTCGAATTTTTGGTTTCTGCGTTACCTGAGTTGAAAGAGCACTTGATTAAGAACCCTGTCGGTGAAGATACGATCAATTTCTCGGATCCATTGGCCGTTAAGTTACTTAACAAGGCGCTACTAGCACATCACTATGGCGTTAAGCATTGGGACATTCCTGAGGGTTACCTATGTCCGCCAATTCCAGGCCGAGCAGATTACATCCATAGAGTGGCAGACATCCTTAACAGCGATGGTCAAGGCGAACCTTATAATCACGCATCTGTGAAAGCATTAGATATTGGTGTTGGCGCAAACTGTATCTACCCAATTATTGGCACGACAGAATACAAATGGCGTTGCACGGGTACCGATGTTGACCCTGTATCCATCAAAACAGCAAACTTCATCGCAGAAAGTAATGCGAACCTAAAGGGTAAGATCCGAGCACGCTTGCAAGCAGACTCTGAAGCTATCTTTAAAGGTGTGATTAAGGATAATGAACGTTACGATGTCACTATTTGTAACCCTCCATTCCACGGCTCTTTAGAAGAGGCGGAAAAAGGGTCACAGCGTAAACTTGATAATCTAGCGGCAAATCGCGCTAAGAAAGCAGGCAAGTCATTCAAGCCAGAATCTAAAAAATCGTACGCGAAACAAGATAAGCCAACGTTGAACTTCGGTGGACAAAAAGCAGAGTTGTGGTGCCCGGGTGGCGAAGCCACCTTCATTATGAAAATGGCGCGAGAGAGCCAACTCTTCGCTACGCAAGTACTGTGGTTTACTACGTTGATTTCTAAGAAAGACAACGTTGATATGATTCGTTCAGAGCTTGGTAAGTTAAGAGCAAAACAAGTGAAAGTAATAGAGATGTCGCAAGGCCAAAAGGTAAGTCGCTTTGTTGCGTGGAGCTTTATGGATGATGAGCAGAGACAAGAGTGGATTGCGCTTAAATAACACTTCCATACCAGAAAGTATCTAATAGATTATATAAGAAAGCGGGCTTGTTGTTCATTCAACAAGCTCGTTTTTATATTCCAGCGAGTCTAAGTGGAGAGCAACTCGTCTAATTTGGTTTGGTACTTCTTCTCAAGCGCGCTGTTTCCGGCTTTGTTTTCCAGTTCGACCAATATTTGAAGGGATGGAATTTGATAGCCATAGCGCTGGTGGAACTTGAACAGACGAAGCCTCGCGTTATCATAATCTGCTTCACTTACTTCAATCTTTGATAGCTGTAATATCGACTTTGCTCGATTCGGATCGTGGTCAATAGCACGTGTGAAGTAATACTTTGCTTGGTCAGTATTACCGGCTTTAAATGCGCAAAAGGCCGCATTCTCATAACTGGCAGAGACTAAATAATAATAGGGTTGGTCGATGGCTCGGTTGAAGTATTTGTCAGCCTGCTCATACTCGCCTTGTTTACACAAAAACGTACCGTAGTTATTCAATACATTTCCGTTTCTTGAATCTAAACTTAGCGCCTTTTGATATGTGGATCTTGCTTCGTCTACTTCGCCAACTTTTTCATAGTAATGCGCCATAGAGAGTCGTGCTCTGTAATAACTAGGCGCATGCTTGATCGCTAACTCTAGGTTTTCACGAGCTCTAACCATATTGTCTTGCCCCATGTAACCTAAGCCTAACTCAATGCGGGACTCAGACATCGCAATTGGGTCACTTTCTATTTTAGGTGGACCTTCAGTGACAGAGACGCAGCCTATTAGTGAAAGAGATGTGAATAATATGAAATTTGATAAAAATGACTTGGCAGGCATGTGCAGCTCCTTATGAACACCAGCCCATCATATGGAATCGAATAAGTCGAAGTATTAAATCTGCTATGGAATGCGAGCCACTTACCATAAAAAATCCGCATCCAATCGGCTTTATTATCAACAACCTATTGAATACAGATCTCTATGGCTGACGAAAATAACTTGCCGTTTAATCGTCTTTGGTGAAATTGTCTTCGCTGAAGTGATCCAAATCGTAAGGTGTCTGTTGGTAAACGCAGTAGTTTAGCCAATTTGAAAATAATAAGTGACCATGACTACGCCAGCTGGCAATAGGTTTATTGTCTGGGTTGTTGTTTGGGTAATAGTTGATAGGGATAACCGGCTCCATGCCTTCACCTAGGTCACGAATATACTCATTATGAAGTGTATGAGCATCATATTCCGGGTGACCTGTTACAAACACGTTCCGCTTGTCTTTCGTTGCTGCCAAATATACTCCCGCCACATCGGAAGTCGCAAGAACATCGAGATCTGTATGCTCGGCTAAGTATTCTTGAGAGAAGTCGGCATAGCGTGAATGAGGCGCTAAGAACGTATCATCAAAGCCACGTAAAATAGGGTGAAAGGGGTTATGTATCTCATGACTGTAAACACCAGACAGCTTGTCTTTACGAGTGCGTTTTGGCAAATCATACAGCAATTTCAAACCAGCTTGAGCTGCCCAACATACATACAGAGTCGACGTAACGTGTTTGTTTGCCCATTCCATGATGGTTTGTAGATGTTCCCAATAGATAACATCTTCAAATTGGACTAAACCAAGCGGCGCACCAGTGATGATCAGCCCATCAAAATTACGATTTTTTACCATCTCAAATTGACGATAAAAGTTATCAAGGTGCTCCGTCGGTGTGTTCTTACTTGGCCGGTCGTCGATGCGCAGCAGTTCTACATCTACTTGCAATGGACTGTTTGATAGCAGGCGTAAGAATTGAGTTTCTGTTTCAATTTTCTTCGGCATTAGGTTGAGGATCAAGACTCGAAGTGGACGAATTTCCTGTGTCGATGCTCTTGATAGCGGCATAACAAAAATTTTTTCTTCACGAAGAACATCGGATGCGGGCAATTGGTCTGGAATGCGAATAGGCACAGCTTTCTCCCTAAGCTAGATATGTAGACGTCTATACATCTAAATCTATAATAGTTTGACACGCTTGTCGATATACAAAATGGATAGATGTAAATTATTTGTGTTTTCTATCAGAAACAATCCATCGATTTCAAGTCGCGTACCATCATGTCGAACGACTATCCGAGTCGGATATAGGGTGTGTGTAAGTGACGAAAGATAGTTATTAGAGCAAGCGACAAACATTTAAGATAAACTTACGTTTTCAAATTAGCCTGCAAAGTGATAGATGAAGTTAATACTCATTCGAGGGCTGCCCGGTTCCGGCAAGTCAACAAAAGCGCAAACCTACGATGCACTGCATGTCGAAGCCGATATGTATTTTGTGAATGATCAAGGAGTGTATCAGTTTGATCCTAGGCGATTACAACAAGCCCATGAGTGGTGTCAGAACACCGTGGAAAAAGGCTTGAAACAAGGGCTAGATGTTGTTGTATCAAATACCTTTATCAAGCAGTGGGAAATGAAGGCTTACCGCCAACTCGCACTTAAATATAAAGCAGATTTGATTATAGAAGTGTGTAGAGAGCAATTTGGCAGCATTCACGACATCGAACCATCCGTGATTATGCGCATGGCAAAAGATTGGCAAGAATAACCCGCTATTTCTGGCTAATGAGTTAACGCAAAGAACGAAGAAAAATTAGGTAATACACAATTATTAGGTAGTACACATGGCAAAGCGATCGGCTATCGTCGATATGACATCTTACGGCATCTACACGACGTGGGATTCTAAATCTAAAGATCTTCCCAAAATCCAAGAGTTCACCACCATCGTTGATGCCGAAATTGACGTAGAGTTTGGTTATATTCTGAATATTAAAAAAGCCAAAGGCGAAAAGATCCGCTACTGCATTTATCACCCGAACATCACCACAGACAAAGGCGAAGTGCTAGAACCATTCGATGGGGAAGAGTATGTCGGCAACAACGATTGGGATTTCTATCTAGGTGATACTATTTGGGCCCCTGTATCGAATAAAATCGGTAAATGGAGAATGACGGTCGAACTGAAAGGCAACATCATTGCAGATAAAACTTTCGATCTGGTCGCGAAAGATGAAGGTCAGTTCTGGAAACGTAGAGGTTTCTAGGTTCGAACTTCTGGCTAAATTCAGACAACAAAAAGCCGAGTCACATGTGAACTCGGCTTTTTGATATGAGTCAGTTAGTAGTGCACATCTATCTCACAAGTAAGATTATTGTGTTACGTAAGCCATAACAAACTCAGTGATTGAGACCATGTCTTTCACTGCAATATACTCTTCAGTGGTGTGAACTTTTGCCATTCCAGTAGAAAGGTTAACGGTTGTTAGACCTTTAGCATTAAAGTTATTTGCATCGCTACCGCCACCAGTACGTTTGGTGTTTGCCGTTACGCCAAGTTTCTCGAATGCCGATTTGATAGAAAGAATATGCGGGTGATCGTCTGCAATCACGAATGCATCATAAGCACGAGTTGATTCGATTTCCACTTCGGCGCCAAATTGCTTCGCGCTTGCTTCGAATGTCGAAATCATATGCTCAACTTGAGCAGTTAGCTTCTCACCATTCAGTGAACGCGCTTCTGCTACTACTTTAAGCTCCGGCATTACGATGTTCGTCGCTTGACCACCTTCAACAATACCCACGTTTGCTGTTGTTTCTTCATCGATACGAAGCAGGTTCATCTTGGTGATTGCGTCTGCAGCTACTTGAATTGCGCTAATGCCTTCTTCTGGTGCCAAGCCAGCATGAGCCGGGCGGCCTTTGATTGTCGCGGTTACCTTCTGTTGACCTGGTGCAGCATTTACGATCGTACCAATCGGGCCACCTGTATCTAGAACGATAGCGTGCTCAGATTGAATGTAAGACATATCGAAATTCAGAGAACCGAATAAACCGCCTTCTTCGAATACTGTGAATGCGATTTCAATGGTTTTGTGCGCTTGTCCTTCAGCTTGAATGCAACGAACCGCTTCCATGATAGCTGCGATACCAGACTTGTCGTCGCCACCTAGAATTGTGTTTCCTTTTGAACGGATGATGCCGTCTTCAATGATTGGCTCAATGCCGATACCTGGCGTTACTGTGTCCATGTGGCAACTGAATACTGTGCTGCCTGGAAGAGTGCCATCTAGACGAGCGTAGATGTTGAAACCATTCGACACTTGTGCAGGAACGGCCAGCTTATGTACGTCAAAGCCGAGTTCACCTAGCTGCTCAGCCAGTGCTTCCGCGATGGCTTTTTCGTTGCGTGATTCACTATCGATTTTCACAAGATCGCAGAAATGGTCGACAAGACGTTGTTCATTAATTTGGGTCATTGTTAATTCTCATTATGTTTCCGCTCATTCGTCAGAAGTCACGGCTAAGGAACAGGAAAATCACTATAACGCCAATGTGCCAGATGAATGACTGAGTTAAATCAAAAAATTGCCTGATTATTCTAATTAGTCAGAATAACCTTGTTCAGTTCGTCGAACTGATAACATTTTAATCTGTGTAGGCCTCGTGTATAATTAGTTTCTAATATGGATAAACAGCAGTGATATGGTCTTTCAATTTGTAACGGTCTTAATACATGAATAAAAACAACGTTTTAGGTTCATTTCTACTCGTTGTGACAATGAGTGCCATATTCGGGCTTTATTTACTGTATCCGCTCAATGATGTGGACTTGAGCCCTCCTCAAGCCGACAGTACTTCTGCCTACACTCCAGAAAAAGAACTCTCTCAAACTGAATATGGAAAAAAGTTAATTCATATTCTCGGCTTGTCACGCAGTTCCCCATCTGTTGCAAAACATCAACTTGATCTACTTCGGCCGCCCACTGGCATTAATGACAAAGCAATATACCAAGCTTATCGACTTATGATTTTGTCGAATGTCGCTCAACATCAACGAGATGCCGACGCCGTGATGTCCTACGTAGAGCAAATAAAAACGTTGTCTGAGCATGAAGATATGTTGTGGTTGAAGTCAGAATCATTGGTTGAATCTGCGATTGAATATCTCAAGAAAGGGGAACTTGCAATCGCTGAAATTGAAATTCGATCCGCGATAAGCATTGCTGAATCTATTCGTTATGATCAGTTATTGGTTAAAGCGTATAACACCGCGGGAGCGATTAATAACGTGCGAAACGACTTGCAAGACGCTCAGTACTTTCTCTATAAAGGGCTGCAACTTGGCAAGCAGTATCCAACGCATATTTATAATAGCAAGCTTATGTCGAACATGGCGCTGCTCTACATTTATTTAGAGGATTGGCCTAAAGCCCTGCGTATTATCGATAAAGCAAAAAAGCTCTATTTTAAAAGTGGCTTACTTGAAGATGACGCGATTGGCATCCTTTACATAAACGAGTCATTTGTGTATTTAAGCAGTGGCGATGTGACTAATGGCCGAATTGCTTATGAAAAGGCAAAAGCACTCGATAGCAAAAAAGTCACTGCTCGATACAAAATCTTATTACTGAGAACCTACAGTGATGTTCTGCTATCAGAGGGCAATTTCAGCAAAGCATTACAAGTGGCTAATCAATGTCTTCAAGCGCCGAATATTAAGAAGTACACGTTTCAAAACGGGCAGTGTTACCTAAGCCGAGCGTTAGCAAATATTGGACTAGATCAAGATAACGCCATATTGGATGATCTTGAACGAGCACTTGTAATCTTTGAAGTGGTTGGGAGCAGAAGTTGGAAGGTGCTAGGCTTAAAAACACTGGCTGAATATTACGAATTTCAGGGTGCCCTTGATACTGCACTGAGTTACTACAAACAATATTATCATGGCAACAAAGCGTTATTGTTTGATAAAAGGCAGAGTGACATTTTCTTACTAGAACAAGACAATGCAAAGAAGACACTCGCTAACGAAAATGAATTACTCAATACAGAAAAAGACCTCAACGAGTTGCTGCTTCAAAAGGAACAACTGAGAAACAGAATTGTGGTGACATTGATTATAATGGTCAGCATTAGTGCTGGATTACTGGCGATTAGGCTTCGCAGCACTCAAAGTAAAAATAAAGCGCTGGTCACTCAATCTACGACGTGTGCGCTAACGGGTCTATACAACAGACGCTATCTAGAGCAGTTGTTAACTCAGCCAGTATCTTTTAATGCTTCACGGTTTGGAATCAGTCTAGCTATTCTAGATCTTGACCACTTTAAGCGCGTTAATGACACCTTTGGACATGATGTTGGTGATGAGGTTTTAGTGGAAGTCGCAAGGCGAGTAAAGCAACACTTATTTCCAAATGACGCAGTGTCTCGCTGGGGTGGTGAAGAATTTGTTATACTGCTGTCTGGTTCCATTGATCCTGAGCAACAGTTGAACGTTATCCGTTTAGCCATTTCCGAAACCCCCATTGATACGCAATCTGGCTCTTTAGACCTCACCACGTCGATAGGGGCGTCGATTGGTATTACTCATGAGCAACTCAATCAAGATACTTACAAGAAGTACCTCAAAGCTGCGGATGATGCATTGTATCAAGCGAAAGAGTCGGGTAGGAATCAAGTCATCATCGCTGAAAGTTAATCGCTAATCAGGAAACAAAAAGTCATTCTGCTCTTCGTGAGATAAGAATGGCTTCTGGAACACTCTGAGATCGCTAGTATCAAAATTTGAGTGAGAAGTAGGGTTTACTTAGCGATATGTCGAGTTTATCTATATCAACATTTTCTATATGAGATATTCAGCGGCACCTTGCAGCATTTCAACCAGTTCGCCCTCTGTCGCTGGTTCGCTAGCGAGTTCAATCACAGCCGAAGCTCCTCCCTTTAACATGTAGGCTTGGGTTCCGCAGTGGTCATAGTGGAACCATTTACCATCTACACATACGTCGGTATAACATCTTGGGTCTTGTTTAAGTTCCATATCAATTTCCTTATTAACATTTGCCTAACGTTTTTCAGACTAGTTGATCACAAATCTAGGTAAATTGATCTAAATCAATCTAGAGTGTAATTGATGATTTAATTATCAAAATAGGAGAGGTGCGTCTAGCGAAGGAGCGACCTCTCGTTGGGCACTGCGCTCAAAGGTCGTGATTCTGGTTGGCAACTCTCGCTCTTTTGCTTGCCAGGTGATGCTTTTCTACATACGCTAGCCACTATCTTAATCCCTATACAGACGTGATTGTGTTGGAAAATGACTAATATCTTTATCGTTGTAATTGTTCTGGTTGTGTTCTTTTACTTTATCCAAAAGTATCTAGTGAAGCATGATGACACCAAAGATCATGCTTATCAGAAAAAAGGGTCGTTGATGTCGGCGCAACAGGCGACATTTTATAACGCACTTAAATCCGCTGTGGGCAATCATGGTGAAGTGTTTGCCAAGGTCAGCATGTCGAACGTTCTTGTCCCCGCTAAGGCTAATAACAAGAAGAATTGGTTTATCGCCAACAACAAAATCTCACGTAGCTACTTTGATTTTGTGGTCTGCGACCCGCGAACGTTAGAGCCTCGCGTGATTATTGAACTTGATAACGGCAAAGAGCTCAACAAGGGAAAGGCCGATCGAGAAAAGCTACTGATTCACGTGTGTAAATCGGCAGGCTTACCACTGATTGGTGCATCTATTAAACACAGCTATCAAGTGAGCCGTTTGAAGCGGTTACTGGCGGCACACATCGATTTAATTGAACCATCAAAAGAAGTTAGATTCTGTAAAAAATGTGGTAGCCCGATGATCATCAAGTTAGCAAGTCAAGGCGACCATAAAGGCCGACGCTTTTTCACTTGTAGCCGCCAGCCGAACTGTACGTATACCGAGAACTACAATGTGGTGTTCGATGTGGATGACGAATAAAGTAAAGTCAGGCTCACATTGAGTGTGATGCAACTCAACTTTATTGACGTTTTGCGTCTAAAAAATCAACGCATTGATGCGAATAAGAGCAAACGGTTGATTCAAGTGTAATTTTAACTTGCACCACGATAAATCAGTCGTTAATATCTTTCTCGTTCTAAAGGAATGCGTCCGTAGCTCAGTTGGTTAGAGTACCGCCTTGACATGGCGGGGGTCGGTGATTCGAGTTCACTCGGACGCACCATTCCTTCTTTAGTTTTTATTGCATAACTATTGAGTTTGTCACAATGGCCGTAATAAGAAATTAGAACATCGCCCGCTTAGCTCAGTTGGTTAGAGTACTTGCATGACATGCAAGGTGTCACTGGTTCGAGTCCAGTAGCGGGCACCAAATCCAAAAAGAAAGCCCACCTAGTGTGGGCTTTTTTGTGCCTGTAATTCCTCCTCTTAACAATCTTCCTCTTATCTTGTTATTTCTATCCTCGTTGTAAACACAAATGACACCTTGTAGCGAGTGTGGCAGACCGATGAGCAGTATAACTAACGAATGCATTAACTAAGAGTGCGGAGATATACGGCCATTGTGCAAGCGTTGTGGCAGTGAAATGAAGTTAAGAAATGAGAAGTACGGTAAGTTTGGGAGTTGTTCGACTTATCGAAAAAAATGCAGATAAAAATTGTGGTTATACACTTAACGTACCGCTAACGAACTTTGAATGGGCTAGCACATGAAAGTTGGCAAACTTGTACAGTCATTTCTACCTAAAGTTATCGAGTACTGTGAGCAAAATGATCACACGGAATTAGAAAGACTTTGCGATGCTGATTATTCTAAACAAACATTTAATATCAACTTTTCATTCTTGGTTGATAAAAATGACCTTCCTCCTGAGATATCAAAGCGATACTGGACAAATATTTATTTGGTGCGAGGTAAAACGATACGCGCTTGTAGCCAGTGGATTGAAAGAGACACCGTTTACTTTATTGATTACCTCAAACGAATAGGCATTGAGTATGATGAATCTCAGCTTGAGGGTTTGTTATTAGACGCGAAAGTAACGTCTAAGCAAAAAGCCTCCGTTCGAAGTCGTAAAGCAAACAGTCGATACCGTGGAAGTGCGATAGGCAATGCTCAAAACTTACTGGTAAGAAACGTCCTTAGCAACTTGGGATCAGAGCAGTTTTCAGAAGAGGATTGGCAAGCAACTAAAGCTTATTTTAATCATACATGTGCTTATTGTGGTGAGGCGAAGGAATTAGTCATTGAGCATGCGATCCCCATCAATAAGGTCTATTTAGGAGAGCATAAACTTGGAAATTTGGTTCCAAGCTGCAAAGAGTGTAACAGTGCTAAAGCGAGCAAAGATTTTCGAGAGTTTCTTGACGGGAGTGACGATAAAATTGCAGTTATTGAGTCGTATATGGATAAACAGAACTATGTGCCACTAGAGAACAATGAACAAGTTAAGATGATCCTTGAAATGGCGTATAGAGAAGTAGGGGCCGTAGCTGAGCGTTATATCACGATTATCAATGAGCTGTTTGTACATGAAGACGATAACGATGATGTTTACAAAGGCGTGCTAGAGCAGGCTGAGAATTATAAGAAGAATGGGCAGTCGCTTTAAATTTGATGACACTTGATTTTTATCAATGAGTATTTCAGCCAAAACAATCGTTTTAGCTGAAATACTCGAGTTGAGAGTTAACCTCGAATGATCATTTGCTCGCGTTCAGGGCCTACCGATACCATCACGATTGGCACGCCCATCAACTCTTCGATGCGAGTTACGTAATCTTGTGCTGCTTGAGGAAGGCTCTCAAAGGTGCGGCAGCCCGTGATGTCTTCGTCCCAGCCTGCCATATCTTCATATACAGGCTTTAGTTCTGCTGTTTGCGGCCAAATTGGGTTCTCAGTGTGCTCACCTGAGTAAGCCGTACAAATCTTAAGTTCAGACAAACCAGACAGGCAATCTATCTTAGTCAGTGCGATTTCAGTCGCAGCTTGCAGGTCAACGCCGTTGCGTGTGGCTACCGCATCAAAGTACCCCATATCACGTGGGCGACCTGTTGTTGCGCCGTATTCGTTAGAGCTTTCGCGGAAGCTGTCTTGCTCTTCCATTGCAGTTACTAGCGTACCAGTACCCACAGATGAGCTGAATGATTTAGCAACCGCAATAACGCGTTCAGGGCGAAGGGCAGGTAAACCACTACCGATACCCGCGTAGGCTGCGGTAACATTGGAAGATGTGGTCCAAGGATACTCACCGTAAACAAGATCACGACCTGCGCCTAATTGTGCTTCGAACAGTAAATTAGCGCCCTGTGCTTGCAGTGCTTTGAGTGGCTCCGTCACGTTGCAAATGAATGGGCGCCAAGCTTTCGTTACTTCAAGTAGCCATTCTGTCATTTCAGAAGCGGTTTGAGTGAAATCACATTGAGGGTATAGCGCTTTTAGTTGAGGCATTTTCCAATCAAGTAAGAATTGAATGCGCTGCTCTAAAATCTCAGGCTGATTTAACCAACCCACAAGAATGCCTTTCTTCATCACACGATCTCCGTACGCTGGTGCAATACCTTGGCGTGTTGAGCCGTAAGCGCCATCACCTAAACGCTCTTCTTCAAGCGTATCTTCAAGGGCGTGCAAAGGCAGACACAATGTCGCGCGGTCTGAAATCGCCATTTTCACTTTGATACCAGCCGCTTGTACTTCTTCAATCTCTTCAGTTAATGCAGCAGGGCTGATCACCATGCCAGGGCCAAGAATCGCTGTGCAATCAGGATTAAAAATGCCACTTGGTAGCTGGTGCAGTTTGAACGTACCAAAGTCGTTTACTACGGTATGGCCAGCATTGTTTCCGCCTTGAAAGCGAATGCTAGCAGAAGCTTCGTTTGCTAAAAAATCAACGATACGGCCTTTGCCTTCATCGCCCCAGTTAGCGCCTACAACAACAATAGATGGCATAATTTTTCTCCTGACTGATTGAGAAATCATGTTAGGCCTACAAGCTGGATAAGAGAAATTAATTATCTTTATTATCTTGATAAGGATTCCATATATAATGTGGAAAAACACGGAGGGATATGATGCTTGATATTAATTTGTTGAAGACGTTTGTGACGCTAGCGGAATATAAGCATTTCGGGAAAGCGGCGAATGCACTGCACATGACGCAACCCAATGTGAGCTTGCACTTAAAGCAATTAGAGCAACAAACGCGTATTAAGTTGATAGAGAGAAGCCCATTTCAACTGACTCAAGCGGGTGAGAGGTTATTGGAAACAAGCCAAAGAACGTTACTCGAACTACAGATTTGTCAGACGGATCTCAATGCTATAAACGACCTTAAAATAGGGACGTTAACCATTGCTGTAAGTGACATCATTTCTCGGTTCTTGTTGATTCGCCCGTTCCAGAAATTCAAAGCGCAGTATCCGGGTATCGACCTTACGCTATTGAATACCACGTCATCTCAAGCATCGAGTTTGGTTAAGAATGCTCAAGCCGATCTTGGTTTTGTTATTTCCAAAGAGCAACAGAATGAGTCACTGCATTTTGTTGAGCTTCAGGAGTTATCATGGTGTGCACTTGGCGATGGGTTTGAAGTCCAAATTGCGGATAATCATAAAAAAAATGATGCTAAGGAGGCTGAGTCTGATACAGAGCTAACTTTGATTCTGCTTGGCCACGATACAAGAACTCGTGATTTTATCGATGAAGGTCTGCCAAGCCTTAATTTATCTAATTACAGGGTGATGGAAGTAGGGAGTGTTGACGCCCAAATCGACTGGGCAGAAGCGGGGTTTGGTGTCGCCATCATTCCTGAATTTGCGATATCCACCAAACAGTATTTGAAGTCGAAAATTACACCACTTACCGGATTCTCTAGCACTAGCCTAGGCTATGTCGTTCGACAAAACCAAGTCTTGTCTAAAGCGACCAAGCAACTATTAGGCTGGGTTGATGAGGAAATAAACTGCTCTGATGAGTCAAAATAAGAGCATAAAAATTTTTAGGTAAATAAAGGGCTAAAGTCTTTTGATTCAAAGCTTTGTGTCGTCAATTGTTCAAACCCTATTCAACCCATCAAATTAGACCTGCAAATTTTTAATGCCTTACTAATGTATATGTAACTTATCTGTGTTATTGATAATTTTAATGTTAGCGGGTGAGTTCAAATGCCATTGAGAACGGTGTTGTCGATGAGTTGCATTCGTTTCATGCTCCTAGCTTAATGTTCGCTGCAGCTACAGCTAAAAAGAATGAAACAGCACGAGTTATACCACGAGAGCTAGATAGTAAAATTCACATAAAAACTTAGATACCCATAGTTAGATTAGTCAAGACGAGTTACCTATATGAACATAAAGAAAAAGCTCTATTCACTGGGAATGTTTTCCATCTTCGGCATGATTTCATTGCTGTTTACCACCTCACAATTTGCAGACACAACCGCTCAGATGAGCCAGGCTAAGCAGATTACCAAAGAACTCGAAGTTCGTTTGCTCAACCTGCGTCGTAACGAGAAAGACTTCTTGTTACGTAGCGATTTGAAATATCTCGACAAGTTCGACACCAACTACAACAAATTCTTAGCGTCTGAAGCGCAACTCAACGTGGTACTTAGCGATTTAGGCTTGGTCAACAGCACACGCTTACGACAAGACATTGAAACGTACTACACAAGTTTTGTTCAGCTGGTAAAAGCGAATGAAGTTATTGGATTAGCACGTGATAAAGGTTTGCTCGGGCAGTTTTACGCGCAATTGGACAACATCAGCGCAACGGCCAATACGGAACAAAAAGTCGAGCTATACCGATTTAATGACCTGATTGAAAAGGGGGAATTCGATCCAAGCGTGCTTACCGTGAATTCGAACGCATTGTTAGATGCTGCAAAACAAGTAGTCGCGCAGAAGCGAGTTATTGGCTTAAAGCACAATGAAGGTCTGTTGGGGGAAACACGTTCTGCCTCTCACGCTATTGAAAATCAATTTTCAGAGTTCTCAGAAGTACTTGACCGAGAAGCTCAAGAAGAGATGGACCAACGCTCTTTGATAAACAACATCCTGTGTATCACACTACTGTTGACTATCATTGTGTTCAGCTGGTTAATCGTGCGTTCTATCATTGGTAAGATTGAATCTTTACTCGCGGTTATTAGAAATATTGTGGATTCTAACGACGTGTCAATTCGTTCGCACCTCGACGGCCAAGACGAACTCGGAAAACTAGGGCAATACTTCAACCAACTGCTTGACCAACTAGAGAGTTTGATCGCCGCATCTCAATCTAAGTCACTTCAACTGACACAAAGTACATCTAACATGCATGATGAGTTGGTGTCGGTCATTAAACAGTTTGAAGTGCAAGCAAATCACACCTCAACGATGACAGCATCAGTACAAGAAATGGTGCTAACTATCGGTGAAATCTCAGAGAGCACATCGGTCGCCGCAGAAGGTGTACATCAAGCTAAAGTGAATGCCGATAAAGGACGCGAAGTCGTGGTAGATACCATTGACAATATCACTCGTTTGTCTGAACGTCTTTCAAGCAGTCAAGACTCCATTAGTTCGTTGAACCATCATGTTGACCAAATTGGTGATGCGGTGAATATCATCCAAGGCATTGCAGAACAAACCAATTTACTGGCATTGAACGCAGCAATTGAAGCAGCACGTGCAGGGGAACAAGGGCGAGGCTTTGCCGTTGTTGCCGATGAAGTACGAGCACTCGCAAGCAGAACGCATCAGTCAACAACGGAAATCACCAGTGTAGTAACCGCAATCCAAAGCCAAATGCATGCCTCGATGACCGAAATTGGCGAATGCAACCAACAAGGTCAACTGACGTTAAAAGATTCAGAAGAGTTAGACGGAAGCTTACAATTGATCTTGAGTGATATGGAAAGCATCCAAGGAAACTCCGAGCGTATTGCTTCTGCTATTGAAGAGCAGGGTGCCGTAATGGCACAAGTGAGCGATTCGATCACGGAATTGAATACTATCTCTAACGACAACAATGCATCAGCTCAACATTGTTTAGTTGAAGTTGATAAAGTAGCTGAACAAGCCAATGATATGGATAGGGCGGTCGCGCAGTTTAAGACGTCATAGCTCGCTCTGATAGAGAAGCGATATTCAACAAAACGTTGTATCGCAAGCAAGAACTAAAAGGCGCAGTTTATCTGCGCTTTTTTATGCTCGAAACAAATACTAAAGGCTAATTTGACAAGATGAAAATGACAGGGAAGTGACGTTATAGAATGAAAAACAGTGCCATTTTGATCTTAATGGTAGTAGTAGCAGCAGTAACAGAGGGGGATAGTGGGAAGCTGTTGAGTTTTCTAAATCAATAACGACTGTAAAAGAAGAATAAGGCATTCCAAAATGGCCTTAAGTATATGTGAAATCGACCTAAAATGATGACAAACTGTCTATAAAGTAGCGTATAAACTTAATTAGATCGAGGGCCACATTTTCAATTGGTGGTTAAGCCTCAGAAGGGAAAAAGACAAATGCATTACGATGTATTCAATGGAGATGCAGATGGCATCATCGCGTTATTACAGCTGCGTTTAAGCGAGCCAAAAGACAGTGTGTTGATCTCTGGTGTAAAGCGAGACATTAAATTAGTGTCTCAAGTGGTCACTCAAATGGTCGAGCAGGGAAATGTTTCGTCTGTCGCGGTACTGGACGTATCCATGGAGAAAAACCTATCAGCGTTACACAATCTGTTAGATGCCAATATTGATGTATTCTATTGCGATCACCATCGCACGGGAGAAGTTCCGAGATCTCAGCACTTGGAGACTCTTGTTAATACAGCGCCAGAGTGCTGTACCAGTTTGTTGATAAATCAAAAGCTAAACGGTGAGTATGTAGCATGGGCAATTGCCGCGGCTTTTGGTGATAACCTTAAAACGGTTGCAACACAGTTAGCGGTTGAAAATGGATTTGATGACCCCCAAATCGCTTTTTTGGAAGAGCTGGGTACTTTGGTTAACTATAACGGTTACGGTACGTCATTGAGCGACCTACACTTCACGCCTATTACGCTTTACCAAACTCTTTATCAATATCCAAATCCATTTCACCTTTTGGATGACAAAGACTCCGTGTTTTATCGCTTGCGCGCGGCTTATCAAAATGATCATCAACAATTATCGAACCTAGTCCCAGTATATGAGAGTGAAGTCGTTCGTGTGTTTGAATTGCCGGGAGAGGCTTGGGCAAGACGCATTAGTGGTGTATTTGGTAATGAGATCGTAAATCAAGACTCCCATCGTGCACAAGCGGTGTTAACGAAAAATCAAGATGGTAAATCTTACACGGTGAGCCTGCGGGCACCATTATCAAACAGAACCGGTGCCGATGAAATTTGCTCTAGCTTCGCAACGGGTGGCGGTAGAAAAGCAGCGGCAGGTATCAACCAGCTTAGTGAAGTAGACAAAGCGAACTTTATCTCACTAGTTGAACGCTATTATTGTCCCGGGAGTAGGGTATAGAAAGCAAATGGCGATCTCCCCACAAAGATTGTTTTAATATTCATCTTGTTATCATTGCGAAAGACACACGCTTACGTTTGGTATGGACCGCCAGTTAAATGAATTAACCAATAAAGAAAGCCCCCAATAATTGGTGACCAACTATTGAGGGCAATTCAATTTAGCTGTTGCGTGGGGCTTTCGTTTTAGCTTTTAAACTCACTATGATTTTAAACAAGTAGAGTAAGCGCGTAGGCTTTATACGTTGAATGAGTTGACTAGGCTTTGACACACGTGATCAGTGCATTTCCTGAAATGTTATCCCAAGGCAATAGCTTATCGTAATCGTGTTCGAAGATATGAACATCAAAATAGGGCTCCAATATTTCGATCAACTGTTTGAACGAGAACGCCACCATCGGGTGTTCATCATTCCAAACTTGTGTTTTACCTGCGGTGGTTTTCTCAATCGTGAGTTTTAACGCCTGCTTGCTGCTTTCACCCGAGTAATACCAACCGGAACGGAAAGTAAAATTGTCTTGTTCTTGGTTCGTTGTGTGTCTAACAAACAGGTCGTTGTTGATCTTCTCTTTGTCTACTACATTGAAGCAGAATATACCGCCTTGCTTAAGTGCTCGGTGAACGCTCGCAATGCATTCTTTCAATTTGTCTATGCCGTCGTTGTAATGGATTGAATATAAGAAGCAAGTAATCAGATCCAGAGGTTCAGATACTTCAAAGTTGCTCATGTTCTGCAAAGAGAATTTGGCTTCAGGACAACGTAATTGAGCAATGTCTAGCATAGGTCTATTCAAATCAAGGCCGTTGCTTTGATAGCCATAATCAATAAAGTGTCGAACATGTGGGCCAGTACCACATCCAAGGTCTAAGTGCGTTTTACCTTCGTTGCCAAAAATCTGATGTAGCCTACGAACGCAGTTACTCTGAGTTTGGTAGTCAATGTCGACGCACATTAAATCGTAGTAACCAGATAGGTCGGTATAGAGTACATTGGCGGACATAGTTACCTGCAGCATTTGCTGAAAAAATGGGGGTGGCGCATGTTAAACTAGTACTCGAAAATAACAAGAAAATATTAGATTAACTTCTCGACTTAAATAGCGATTACGCTCATTTCTAAAACAATTCTCATTGCTCTTCATTCGTAGGTTATAGGTTATAGGTTATAGGTTATAGGTTTGCAGTTACGCTGTTATTCTATTTTCTAGCGACTTGACTATTTTTTTATTGAAAACAGATACTTTGAGTAAAGAACCGTGCCATGCTATTGGTTGTTTTATTGTTATTTGAGTGTTAAAAATGGATCGGAAATGAATGCAGCGACACTATATAGTAAAACCATGATATCCATGATTTATGAAGGTGGCGCCAGTTTACATTGTCGAAATGGGTTAAGAGTTTATTAAGGAAAATGAATCAGCTATGGAAATAAAAATCGACGACTTGTCGGGCGGGGAAGTGATTGAGTTACTAGAAGAACATTTAGCGGATATGTATGCGACTTCTCCACCTGAGAGTGTACACGCGCTGGATATTAAAGCCTTGAAATCACCAGAGATTACTTTTTTCAGTGCTTGGAAAGACAACCAATTACTCGGGTGCGTTGCTATTAAAGAGCTTGATCACAACCACGCAGAGCTTAAATCGATGCGAACTTCTCAATTTGCGAGGCAGTCCGGTGTAGCAAGCAAGTTGTTACAACACGTTTTGGACACAGCCATTATTCGCCAGTATCAACGAATAAGTTTAGAAACGGGGTCGGAAGCATACTTTAAACCTGCTCGTAGTTTGTATGAGAAATTTGGCTTTGATTATTGTGAACCTTTCGCGGATTACCGATTAGATCCAAACAGCCATTTCATGAGCATTGCAGTGTGATGAATTGAGCGGTGGGGTTATTAACATGGCCAAAGCCCTCAACATTTAGAAAATAAAAAGGTTGCTCTCAGCAACCTTTTTATTTGGTTATCAGTGATTCTTCTTAATCGTTAACGGGTTGCTATTTCTGCGAAAATGGCTTCAGCGTCTAGATAATCATGGCTCTGCCTATTTGATTGTCAAACCTATCTCACGGTGAGCGTTTTTTGTGCCTGCTCAGTCGTCGTTGGTATGCACCTTAATTGACTTCACATAAACCTGCCAAATTAGTTGGTTTTCACAAGCTTATAAAAAGAATTGTGCGAACAATTTTGGTAGATTATGGATATTACAGACATCCAGTGAGCCGCAATGAAAATTCTTCACACGTCCGATTGGCACCTTGGCCAAAACTTCTACAATAAAAGCCGAAAGAATGAACATGAACGGTTTTTGCAATGGTTGCTAGAGCAAGTGACTGAACATGATATCGACGCGATTATCGTCGCCGGTGATATTTTCGATACCAGCACTCCACCAAGCTATGCTCGCGAGATGTATAACAAGTTTGTTGTAGACTCGAATAAGATTGGCTGTCAACTGGTGTTATTGGGTGGTAACCATGATTCGGTTTCAGTGCTTAAAGAAACACAGCAATTACTGAAGTATATGGGTGCAGATGTGATTCCGAATACTAATGAAGATCATGCGACTCAGGTTGTCGAGTTGAAAGGTAAGAGTGGCAAGGTTGAAGCTTTAGTCTGTGCGATTCCTTTTATCCGCCCTCGTGATGTTTTAACGAGCCAAGCGGGTATCAAGGGGGTGGAACGTCAGAAACAACTGGGTGATGCGATCAAACAACATTATCAAAGTGTCTACGATGCGGCCGTTGCTAAGCGTAATACTTTCGAAAATCGCGACACAATGCCAATCATCGCAACAGGGCATTTGACCGCCATGGGTGTTAAGCAATCTGATTCGGTGCGTGATATTTATGTTGGTAACCTTGATGGTTTTGCTGCAGATGGTTTCCCAAATGCTGATTATATTGCTCTAGGCCATATTCATCGCCCTCAAGTGGTCGCTAAGCGTGAACACATTCGTTACTGCGGCTCGCCAATTCCGCTCAGTTTTGATGAACTGAAATCTAAAAAGCAAGTGTGTGTGGTTGAGTTTGTTCAAGGTGAGCGCTCGATTTCTCAACTTGAAGTACCGATATTCCAACCTCTGGCCGAAATCAAAGGCGATTTGAGCGAAATTGAATCTCAACTGAATCAATATATTGATATGGAAGAGGAGCAAAGCGTATGGTTGTCGATAGAAGTTCAAGCGCAAGATTACTTATCGGATTTGCAAGAGCGCATGCGCGCGTTAACCGAAGGTTTAAACGTTGAAGTGCTTCAGTTAAGAAGAGCAAGAGAACGCCGCAATCAAGCGTTAGAACACGAATCTGCCGAAACCTTAGCGGAACTCACGCCAATGGATGTGTTTGAAAAACGTATCGCCCTTGAAGAGTTTGAAAGTGACACCGAGAAAGAACGCTTAGAAAGAATGACTGTCAAGTTTAAGCAAGTGATTGCCGAAGTTTCTCACGGAACTGACGGTTTAAACGGTTCAGAAGAGTAATCCAGAATGAAAATCTTAAGCTTAGAATTTGAAAACCTAAACTCCTTAAAAGGTCGCTGGAAACTCGATTTCACAAAGTCACCTTTTGCCGAAAATGGCTTGTTCGCGATTACTGGCCCAACTGGAGCCGGTAAAACCACGATTCTTGATGCGATGTGTTTGGCACTGTTCCACCGTACACCACGTTTGAAAAGTATTGCCAAGGGCACCAATGAGCTGATGACACGTGGTACAGGTGAGTGTTTTGCTGAGATTGAATTTGAAGTAAAAGGTAAAACTTACCGCTCCAATTTTCACCATAAGAGAGCGCGCGGCAAACACGATGGGGCACTGCAAACACCGACCTGTGAGCTTGCAGATGCAGATAGCGATGATATTTTAGAAACGCAGCTGACTAAGAAAATTAAGAGGGTTGAAACCGTAACGGGTTTGGATTTTTCTCGATTCACTAAATCGATAATGTTGTCGCAAGGTGAGTTCGCTGCTTTCTTAAACGCAAATGCGAACGACAGAGCTGAGTTACTTGAAGAGTTGACTGGTACAGAAGTCTACAGCTTGATTTCAGAACGGATTTACGATCACTTTAAATCGAGTGAAGAGTCACTTAATCACCTTAAAGCAAAGGCTGAGGGGGTGAGCCTGTTAACGGAAGAACAAATTCAAGAGTTGATAACGGATCGCGATAGATTAGAAGCAGAGCAAGCTGTGTTGGCTCAGCAACTGGTCGAATGGAATGCCCATTTAAGCTGGTGGAAAGACGTAACCAAAACTGACTTGGCTATCGTCAATGGTGAACAAGACTTAAAACAAGCACAAGACAACCTATCTGAAAACCAATCCTCACTGGATCGCTTAGCTAAAAGCGAGCCTGCAGAAAAATTGCGCCCACTGTATAAAGATGTGCAACGCAGCGATCAAGATGTGCAAGTGACTCAAGCCAACCTTGAAAGCAGCACGAAAAGATTAGCTGAGCGAGATGCAGAGAAATCAGCTGCTAGTGACAAGCTTAAAACGCAAAGCGCGCTGGTTGAGCAAATAAAACAAGAACAACAAGATCAAGAGAAGATCATTGAGCAAGTTCGACCGCTAGACAACCAAATCTCAGTACTCAAAGACAAACAAGTCACGGCTGAGAAAAACGTTAAAGCTTTGAATCAACAAGAGGTTGAACAACGTCACAAACATACAGTACTCAGCCAAGCCATCGCTTCTGTTCAGCAACAAGAAAAGATCCATGCACAGTATTTAGAGACGCATCAAGCCGATAAGCAACTCGAAAAGTACCTAGGGCAATGGCAATTCAAAGTCGATCAAGTTCGAGCCCTTGAAACGCAGCACACTGAATTATTAAGTAGTGTTCAAGGTGCCAACAAAGCGTTAGAAACACAGCAAACGCTAGTACAGACATCTCGAGAGTTGAAACTTACACAAGACAAAACATTGGCTGAACGAGTTGCTGTCGAGAATGACGCCAAGCTTAAATGGGACACACTGCAGCAACAAAACAGTGAAGGGGCACTGAATGAAAGCAAAGATCTGCTTGAATATTGGAGCCGTCATACCAACACGCTAGTCGATATCAATCGTGGTTATCTACAAGCCACTCAGCGTATTGCTGTTAAAGAAGCTGAGCTTTCTAACCACATTCATCGGTCGGATAAATTGACGCAAGAGCGTGAAGTTCTGGTGGAGCGTTACCAAAAAAACAAAACGTCACTTGAACGATTGATTCGTTTAATTGAGCAAGAAGGCGAGCTCGCGAAGTATCGCGCGGCGTTGCAGCCGGGGATGGATTGTCCATTGTGTGGCTCAGCTAATCATGCGATTGAACAGTCACAAGATCTGACGGATTTGATTTCACAAAAAGAACGTGAAGAACAAGCTCTCGCGGTTATTGAAAAAGAAGGCACTGAACATCGCCAGCAGTTGGATTCGATTGTACCAATCATTAATGGGATTAAAGATGAGCTTAAACGTACGCAGGCTGATGTTGAACAAGCAAAGTTAAATTGGGCAAACACCTTAAATAAACTTGAACAAGTGTATGTGAGTTTTGTGTCTCAAGGTGGCTTGCTAAACGTCAAGCTACCGTCTATTGAGGCACTAGGTGATAGTGAAACGGTAAGCTTTTTTACTGAATCTTGTGAGCAACAGCTTAACGAAGTTATTTACCAGTTACGTGCCGTGATTGATGCGAAAAATGTTTACCTAGACGCTGAAAAACAACGTACAACCGCAAGCATCATGGCCAATAAAGCGCAGGCGAACTTGGAGTTATCGGAACAACGTCTAACGGATCTAACCACGAAAACGGAGGCTCAGGTTGATCAAGCTGAAAAGTGCTCCCAATCCAAAGCATTGCAGTGGACTGAACTTAAAGAAAGTATTGCTGAGACCTCGATTGAGGCGCCAGAACTTGAACATATTGACGCTTGGTTTGCTCAAAAAAAGGAAGCTTCTGATTTATGGCAAGCGACGAAGCTGCAACACGATGATTTAGATAAACAGTTGATTAGTAAGCGTGCAGAGCTGACAGCACTCGATGACAAATTGGAATCGCTAGCCAACGAGACCGCCAACGCAAACCTTGAGGTTGAATCTTTAACTAAAGAGCTAGCGTCGATCACTGAATCAAGAAAACAATTGTTTGGTGATAACGATGTCCAGTCAACGATTCAAGCAATGAAGCAAAAAATGAGTGATGCCGTCACTAATCTTGAAGTATCTCAAACAGAATTCAACGGTTGTGAACGCGAACATCTAAAAGAACAAATTAAGCACGCCAGTTACACCGAAGAATTGGCGACAAAACAACAGGCACAAGTTGAAATGAAGCAATTGTGGGACCAGGCGTTAGCGTCGAGTCCTTTCGCAACTGATGCCGACTTTGAGTCTTCACTGCTTGATGAAGCGTTAACCGCACAACTGCGAAGCTTGAAGAAGACACTTGATGAAGCAATCGTGAGTGCTCAGGCAAGGTTGAACAGTGCCAAAGCTAATCGATCTGAGCTGCAAGATCATGAAAAAGCCGCAACGTGGAGCACCACACCGCAAAGTGAAGTCGAGCAGGCGACGGTTGAATATCAAAACAAACGACAGAGCCATGCTTCTCAAATTGGTGCAATTTCTGCGAATTTAGAAACGGACCGTCAAAACCGTAGTAACCAACAAGATCTGTTTAAGCTAATTGAAGCACAGCAATTAGAGTTTGATGATATCTCACGTTTGAACTCTTTGATTGGTTCCAGAAATGGTGACAAATTCCGTAAGTTCGCTCAAGGCTTAACCCTTGAGAATTTGGTATATCTAGCTAATAAGCAGTTGCAACGTTTGCATGGCCGTTACGAGTTACAACGTAAAGCGGATGACGGGTTAGAACTGCAAGTGTTAGATACCTGGCAGGGCGACGTGATGCGAGATACCAAAACGCTCTCGGGTGGTGAAAGCTTCTTGGTGAGTTTGGCATTGGCATTGGCGCTATCTGACCTTGTGAGCCACAAGACCAGTATTGATTCACTGTTCCTCGACGAAGGCTTCGGCACGCTAGACAGCGATACCTTGGATATTGCCTTAAACGCATTAGATAACTTGAATGCTTCAGGCAAGATGATTGGTGTAATAAGCCACGTTGAAGCATTGAAAGAGCGTGTCCCGGTTCAGTTGAAAGTAACTAAGCACTCAGGCCTTGGTGTGAGTGAAATGGAATCTCAATACAAAGTGACTGCTTAATTAAAAGTTACCGATCAGTTAACAGTTATGGCTTAATTATTAGGTGCCCGACTTAGTTGTTACTCCTTCTCGAGAGTGACGAAGTTGGGCATATTCATAATATCTTTGTCGACATTGTTTAATTTGGGTTCGTTCATAAAAAGATGTGACTGTTTGTTGTTTTACTCTGTTTTTCGCTAATTTGAGCGAATACAACAGTAGGATAGAAGCCGCCCTAACCGTCATCCCCTAAGGCGAGACTCGAGTGTCGTCGAAAGCTTCTCTCTGATAATCACATCTTTCATTTCTTCAGTTAATATTTCTATCTGCAGATAACTCATGTATAAAGGCGGCATGAAGATACCTAAAAGAATACAGCCCTTAGTTGACGATGGTTTAGTCGACGAGGTGACAAGCCAACTCATGAGTGGCAAAGAAGCATCAGTGTACATAGTACGCTGCGGCGATACGATCCGTTGTGCCAAGGTTTATAAAGAAATAAGCCAACGTAGCTTTAAGAAAGCAACAGCCTATCGAGAAGGGCGAAAGGTCCGTAATAGCCGTCGCGCTAGAGCCATGGAAAAAGGGTCTGGTTTTGGTCGTGAGCAACAAGAAAAAGTATGGCAAAGTGCTGAAGTTGATGCCTTATATAAACTGGCAGAAGCGGGCGTAAGGGTACCGCAACCTTTTGGTTGTTTCGATGGCGTGTTGCTAATGGAGTTGGTTACCGATGACGATGGCTATGTCGCACCTCGATTGAACGATGTCGTGATGCCCGCTGAACAAGCGATTGAAGATCACCAAGTGATGATGAGCTACGTGGTGAAAATGCTATGTGTTGGCCTGATTCATGGTGATTTGTCTGAGTTCAATGTTCTTGTAGATGAATATGGTCCAGTGATCATCGATTTGCCGCAAGCCGTCGATGCTTCTGCAAATAATAATGCAGAGTGGATGTTGACTCGTGATGTTAATAATATCCGTGACTATTATGCTCAGTTTGCGCCCGAGTTATCAACGACAGAGTACGCCAAGGAAATGTGGGCATTATATGAAAAAGGTGATCTAAAGCCAGACAGTAAGCTTACTGGTGAGTTTAAGGAAAGCGATGATTTGGCGGATATCGAAGCTATCATGCAAGAAATTGACTCTGCGAGAATCGAAGAGCAACACCGGAGAGATCGTGTAAAAGAGGTCAAAGACGGGGTCGATGAGAGTAAGTTTAATTGGTCTGAGTAATCGTACTCATTCAGACTTGTACTGATCAGTTTTGGACGTTATTTGACCGCTTATATGCCTCTGTTTTTGAAATGATAGCTTTAGTGTCAACGAGCCGCTTTAACCAAATTAACCCAGCAGAGTCACAACTCTGTTGGGTTTTCTGTTTTTACTCACTACCACGTCAATTGCTCACCATTGTAGGCGTAAAAATTGCCACTGCTCTTTGGCGTTGCACCGCTAATAATCTTAACCAGTTGATGAGCGACGTAATCCGATTTGAACAGCTTTCCTTCTGGAACATTCGCCTGAAAAGGCTTTGAAAGTGATGTGTCGGTTGTTCCTGGGTGCAGTGCTAAGACTGTTCCTTGCTTTATAGTCCGTCGCCATTCAATCGACATGGTTTTAATGAACATATTCAACGCCGCTTTCGATGAACGGTAGCTGTACCAACCGCCTAATCTGTTATCTGAAATACTGCCGACTTTGGCTGAAACGACGGCGAACTTTGGATTGTCGCTGGATTTGAGAATCGGAGTGAAATGCTTAGCCAACAACAGGCTTGGTAACGTATTGACCGAGATATTTTTCAGAAAAAATTCTGGTGCAATGGACGACAAGTTCTTTTCTGGCCCAAGGTCTGGTGTGTGAAGCATCCCTACACAGTTGATTAACCAATCAAGTCGATTAAATTTTGCGCTCAGTTGTGCGACTTCCGCTTCGCTGGTTGCGTCGAGTTGATGCCAATGAAGTCGTTTGTCTTCAAGAGTAGGCCGTTGATAGTGGTAAGTCGCGTCTACATGTACATCAAGAAAATCAAAATGAGACAGTTCAGACAAGAGGCGTTGAACGACAGCGGAACCAATACCGCCACTCCCACCAATAACCAATACTTGTAGTCTGAGTTGTTCCACCATTATAAGTTCTCCAAGTTCATCAGTCGTTGTTCTGCGGTGTCGAGAATGGCTTGTTGGTCTTGTTCGTCCATATTGTCCCAAGATCGATAAAGCATGCCCATTCTAGGGTTTCGGTTTAACTCATCACGATGTAGGTTCATAAAGCGCCAGTACAAGCTGTTGAACGGACAAGAGGCTTCACCACTGCGCGCTTTTATTTGGTAATGACAGCCTTTACAGTAGTCACTCATACGATTGATGTATGAACCACTGGCAGCATAGGGCTTAGTTCCTACGATACCTCCATCAGCAAATAACGCCATCCCTCGTGTATTTGGCATTTCGACCCATTCAATCGCATCTACGTAAATGCCAAGGTACCAACTGTCGACTTGGTCAGGTGATATTCCAGCTATCAAACAGAAGTTGCCAGTGATCATCAGCCTCTGAATGTGATGCGCATAAGCAAACTTTAGAGATTGACCAATGGCGTGCTTCATGCAATTCATCTTGGTTTGACCATCCCAAAAGTAATGAGGTAATTGTCGGTCGGCTAGATAATGGTTTTTATTGGCATAAGCGGGCATGTTAGCCCAATACACGCCACGAATGTATTCGCGCCAACCGAGTATCTGACGTACGAAACCTTCCACCTGCGCAATATCGATGCTTGCTTTATCTTGAGCTTTAGAGGCTTCATAAGCCGAAAGTGCCGCTTCAATTACTTCACGAGGGCTTAGCAGCTTGCTGTTCAATGAGAAAGAGAGGCGACTATGATACAAACTCCACTTTGAATCGTGTTCTGTTGTCATTGCATCTTGAAATTGACCGAACAATGGCAAGCAGACTTGGCAAAAATGGGCGAGTAGAGACAAGCTTTGAGCACGGTTCACTGGCCATAAGAGTTGAGCGTCAACTTCGCCAATCGTTTTGACGTGATGCCGCTCGATACGCTTCAAAATGTCCGAGATATTGTTAGCGAACATCAAAGGCTGTGGTAAGTTGCCAATGTCTTGCTTCTTAAGCTTTTTACGGTTATTGGCATCGTAATTCCACTTACCACCAACCGGTTTTTCATCTTCCAACAGAATGTTGAAACGTTTTCTCATTCGGCGATAGAAGTGTTCCATCATGATGTGTTTATCTTGCGGGAACTTCGTCTCTATCTCCTCAAACGGAAATAAGAAGTGCTCTGTATCGCAACACCCTTTGGTGACATTGGTTAGCTTGAGCTTCGCCATTTGCTGAAGCAGACGATATTCATCTGGCCTCTGGTATTCGAACTTGTCAGCATCGAACTCGTGTACATAGTGTTGAAGTAGGCCGTCTAGGTTTTCAAATTGCGCCGTGTCATCCAGTGTTAAATGCAGCACCTGATGACCTTGTTGGGTGAGTTCTTTAGCGAAGTAAGACATGGCGGAGAAAAATGCCACGACTTTCTGAATGTGAGAATCAACGTAATCGGTTTCTTGTTTGAGCTCTGCGATTATGTAAATGATATCATCGTTAACTTGCTGAAACCAAGAGTGCTCAATGTTGAGTTGGTCACCTAAGATGAGGCGCACAGTATTGAATTTCATAACACGTCCTAGTTTATAAACGTATGGTGTGAATCGTAGGTATCAGTTTGATAAGCAAATCAAATTATTGTGATTTATTAGCTATTAGACGACTACGCGCTGACAAGCCGCCAAGATCACAAATTATTTTTGAGAGACAGAGATAGGAAGGGTTTAGTTTAGGTCAAAAGCAAGATATAAAGAGGTCAGTATAAGCCAACCAATAATACCGATAGAGGTTGGCAGTGACGTTGGTTTTATACCAAAACAGTTATTCCATAGGAACCACGAGAATGTCGACCGGAGATGTGTCGATAAGCTGCTTTGAATGGGAAATGATTTTGTGCCAAAAATCATGATGGTGCCCACACAGCAATAGGTCTACCCCGTGTGTTTCAATCGTGTTTTTGAGCTTATCGTTCAAATCCCCTGTACCCACAAATATATGTTTAATTGGCTGGTTGGCGTAAGTTTCGAATACTCTTAACTTTGTTATCGCATCTTCATTGAAAGGCAAATCAATATTATCTTCATGAATATCAACGAGTTCTGGGTAAATTTCTCCGTGAGTCCCGTCGATATAGACAAACGAAATGCTTGCTTCTAGTTTGTCTGCGAAGAAGATCGCTTTATCAATGAGGATTTTAGTGTCGTCAGTTAGCTCAAGTGCGACCAGAATATGTCGGTATTCCATAATTAAAGCCTATTGTTGTGAGTGATGTACTAAGCATAGTTTTTGTTTGAGCAAATGATATCGAAGGGATCTCATATTGGCGAAAATCATCATGCAAAGATCTTCTAAATACTTTCACATTTATATCACTTTGATTGATAAGAAATTTACAAAAGGTTGTTATAGTGATGCGAGTTCGATGCTCGACAAAGCCATGAGAAGGCATATCAAAGCCACATATCGTTACTTTACGTGATTCGACAGATCAATCGCTAATAACTAAGAGACATCCATGACCGTACTACTCACTATTCCCACTCGAACATTAGGCTTTGATTACGACATTGAAATTAGTGACTGGTCGCAAAAGCTCATTGGTTTTCATGTGCTTAAAGATGAGCGACGCCCGCTTGATGGTGGGATTGGCTTAAGTTTAAATCTCATTGAGCAATTTGATGTAACAGGTCGCTGGTTAGATTCGTTGCCGGCTCGGTATCGTGAAATCACAGACGATTTTCCAGAGTACCAATATCAAATGTTGTGGTTAGCTGCGAATACGTATGAAGCGGCACAATTGTTGGAATTACGTCCGGTTATTTTGGCATTGATCTGTATGAAATACAGCGTCGATAACCAAAGTGCATTGGATCTGAGCCGTTTAGGGCAAAAGAAAATTCTCGCAAAACTGGGGTTAGATAGCAGTAAAGCAACGCTTAAGTTCATCGATAAGTTAGAATTACACTACAATGTGGGTGATGAGCTTGACCATATTGTACGTATTCTTGAACCGCTGCAAAGGCGAGTCCTCAAGTTCAAGCATTACTCCAAAGTGGGTTACACTGCCTTGCGGTTGGATCAGGTTCATCCGTTTTTAACTGGCAGCCGATTGGGTATCGCAATGGTTGAAGAGGGAAGGCTCAATACACCGTCGAAAATGGCTATGTTTCAAGATGCGATATTATTGGGGCAGGATTTAGACATCGATGACCCTCTGCGTTCAATCACCAGCCAGAACTCATTTGCAATGTTTGAACAACTTCATGATCGTTGGACAGAGCAGCGTCAGTTGCGTCGTTTAGAGGGGAATCGCCCTGTAGATATGGATATACCTTATCCTGTTCCGTTGTTAGGCAATGATAATATCCACCCCATTATCGATTACTACGATCTTGAGCAAGAGGGCGTGGAGCAAAAACACTGCATTGGTGTATATCATAACCGCATCATGAGCGATCGCTATATCGCGTTTCGTATGTTTAAACCACAAAGGCTAACCATAGGTTTGCGCCGAGTTCCTAACAAGTCGTTTCCTTTTGAAATCGACCAAATCTGCGGGAAACGTAATGCGCCACCTACAGAGGCAGCGCGACGAGTCATCCTCGATTGGCTAGAAGCGAGCAAAATACAGTTGAAACAGAAAATACAATCGCTTTAATATAGTGAGCTCAGTTGCTTATTGAGAGGGCGTTCAGACAAAAAAGTGGTATTTAGACAATGTGACCAACACTCGTCTACTGGAAATGCATCAACCTGCAAATTCTAGTGTATATATACCCGATATCTTGCTGCTAAATCAGGCAACTAACGGTTATATAAGCTATCAGTACGATTTATTACTGCAGTGGTTGAGCAACAAGCTTATATTGACTAGAATGACGCACTTTTTTTATTTACGCACATACAGGTAATGAACATGAGCGATACTAATTCAAAACCAGCTTTACCAGATCATCTTGCAGGCAACCCACGCAGCCCACATCACGTGGCTGAGTGTTTCGAATACCCAATCGGCATTCGTCTAAATGGTAAAGAGCGTACGGATGTTGAAGAATACTGCATCAGCGAAGGTTGGGTTAAGATCCCTTCTCCTAAAGCGCTAGATCGTCGTGGTCAACCTATGCTTATTACTCTTAAAGGTACTGTAGAAGCGTTCTACATCGAAGAGTAATCGTTGGAGTAACTCGCTAATCTTTGGTGTCATTATCAAATATAGAGTTACCAAGCGTTATCACTTTAAAGGGCTTAGAGAATTCTAGGTCCTTTTTGTTTTTCTGCATTTTCAATTGCTACAAGACTACTGTCTGTTACTCCCTTACTGAGGGCTAACTGACTGAACCTTATATTCAAACTGGAAAGATCATGGAAGAAAGAAGCCAAGCTTATCTCGATAGCTACCTCAGCACATTGCCAGCCGAAGTGGCTTCGCAATACACCTCTTTTAGTGCCGACTATTACTGTGCCGACGAATACAACGCCAACTTGTGTGCACAGTTGATTCTTAAAGGTGAAAAACAAGCGTCTTGCAGCCTTGAATATTGGTACAGCCATGAAGGTGAGGCGAGACCGATGGTTGGCCATCTACAAGTCGTCACCGATTGGGACGGCAAGCCAGTTTGCATTGTAGAGATTACCTCAGTGTCATTGTGCAAATACAATGAAGTAACCGCTGAATTTGCTGCCGCAGAAGGTGAGGGTGATAAAACACTCGAATGGTGGCGAGAAGCGCACTGGAACTTCTTTTCTCGTGAATGTGAAGAGCTAAAAATCTCGCCAATTGAAGACATGATGCTGGTATTAGAGCGTTTCAAAGTGGTTTATCAGTAAAGGGTATTTTGTGTTTAGAAGATCGTGCTCCATAAATAGTAACAAGGTTGACCATAATGAGCCTAACCGTTCGAGAAGTTTTTATAGGCTCGCTTAAACATTAGATAATTCATCGTATGCAGGAGGCTAGATGACAAAGCTAATCGAGTTAACAGAAATAGTCATATTCGACTGGGGCAATACGCTGATGGTCGATTTACCAGACGCACAAGGGAAGATGTGTGACTGGGAAACTGTACAAGAAGTGAGTGGTGCTCGTGCATTACTGGCTGAACTCTCCAAAAATCATCAAGTCTACGTTGCCACCAATGCTGGTGATTCCAGTAAAGACGACATCATTCGTGCCTTCGAGCGTGTTGGCCTGTCTCAATATATCTTGGGTTACTTTTGTAAGGCGAGCATTGGTTTTTCTAAGTTAGAGCCGGGCTTTTATCCTGCCATCATTTCCCAACTAGGTGTTGAACCACAAGACACCACCATGGTAGGTGACACCTTAGAGAAAGACATTTACCCAGCACTTGAAGCGGGTTTGAATACGGTGTGGTTGAACACGGAAGGTGCTGATCTTAAGTCAGAGCATCCGAATATCATGCAAGTTCAATCCCTAAGCGAACTGTTGGAAAAGCGCGATTAACTCTCTGATATTAAGTTCAGATAAAGCGCTTGTCCGTTTTGACGCCAACCTCTCATCTCTTTGCTATTTAATCCTCTAAGCTAACTCTAGTTTCCACTATGAGGGCTAGATTATGAGTATCGAACGTCACGGAATATCGGTTGGAATTGAACGTGTTAGCGGTGAAACTATTGTTGTGTTTAAAGCGAAAGGCAAACTCACACATGATGACTATCAAGCAATGATGCCAATTCTAAATACCACGCTAGAAGAACTCGATTCATCTAAACTCAAGATGCTGGTCGACATCTCTACCTTAACGGGTTGGGAGTTACGTGCTGCTTGGGATGATTTCAAACTAGGATTAGAGCTCAATTCGAAGATAGACAAAATCGCGATATATGTTGATAAAAGCTGGCAAGAATTCGCTTCAAAAGTAGGGAGCTGGTTTGTGTCTGGTGAGATCAAGTCATTCGAAGAACACGACTCTGCGCTTAAGTGGCTAGTCGATTGATTCTATCTATGAACAGCTAGAGAGCAATCCGTAAACATCGCCAATGACAGTTGATGAGCATTGCCTCGAAAGCTGTCATTTTGCGTTTTGGTTATGATATTTCCGATTCGATTCAATAGAGTCTATTCACTCCAGCGTGTAACATACGTAGGCTTTGTTTGGTCGCGACTAGTAACGCGGCCAGATTAAATAAAAAACGAAAACTAAAACAGAAATAAGGTCTAAGAACATGAATAAGGTAATTGATAAGCTGGCTTGGATATTCATCAAAGACGGCAAGTTGTTGATGGTGAGATCAAAAGGCAAAGAACTGTTCTACCTACCGGGTGGTAAGCGTGAAGCTGGCGAAAGTGACGAGCAAGCACTGCTTCGCGAAATCAAAGAAGAGATCTCAGTCGATTTAGTGCCAGATTCCATCAAATACGTTGAGACCTTTACAGGCCAAGCTGATGGCAAAGCGGAAGGCGTATCGGTGCAATTGACTTGTTATCTTGCTGATTATACTGGCGAACTGTCTCCAGATGCCGAAATCGAAGAGCTTAAGTTTGTGGATAGCAACGACAGAGCGGTATGTTCGTTGGCAGCACTGGTTGCGCTTGATTGGTTAGAAGCGAACCAGTATTTGGCTTAAGATTTTAGCCGTTATTAGCCGTTATTGAAGATTGATCTTCAAAAGATCATCGTTTACGAATAGCTTGAAGGGCGGCTGTCTTTCATCAACAGGTCGAGTTTCCTTTGAGCTTTCTTCGTGTCTTGTAAATCCACCACCTCAATCATTTCACACTCATCTCGTACCATCTCGTTAATTAGGCTTGGGTAGTGTCGGCAATCTTCTGGTCGGTCTAAGTAAATACTACATGTGTACTTGGCTTGAGCCTTGGTGTCTTTTGTTGGAACCAGCTCCAGAAAAGGGCATCGAGTTAAACGTTCGCCGGATTCAGGATCAAACCATATCTCGCTTCCTCGAACATATTCAAAGATGTCTGGGTTGAACAACTCCCACAAATCGATCTCTTCTTGAGTCGCGGCAAGGTCGCCATCTCCGTATTTGATACAGCATTTTCCGCATTGATTACAATCTTTCATTATCGACTTCATAAGTTGGTGAGCTTTTATCATTTTACCACTGATAGGCGTGGCACGTTGACTTTGTTGTTCATGGTTAAGCCGTTACGGTGTGGAAACTTGGAATAACGGTATTTAAAATCAATTTATCTATGAACCACCACTCCAATCAAAGATGTAAACAGTGATACAATTTTCGCCTCTCACGTTATTTAAGCAAAGGCATCAAAATGAGAACCGTATACACCACCGAAGGCAACATTAACGCAAAGAAACAAAAAGAGGCTTACCCAAAGCTCGCTTTATGTGACAAGTGCGTTGGTGACTATGTGGTTATCGAGCAAGGTGAACGAACTTACAAGCCTTGTGCTAAATGTGGTGCCGACGATTAATGCGCCTTGATAAATACCTATGTAAAAGCACTGACCTAACCAAGCCTGAAGCGATTGAACGCATCCATAATGGCGAGGTGAACGTAAACAGTGAAACAGTCACCGATGAATCAGCTCAGGTTCATGAAAGCAACACCATCTTGTTGAATGGCACGCCGCTTAAGTTGCGTGAATTTCGATACCTCTTAATGCACAAGCCTGCGGGTACTATCTGTTCTAATGTCGATGAAGTTTATCCTTCACTGTTCAACTGCATCGAGATAGACAAAGCATCAGAACTGCACATCGCAGGGCGCTTAGATGCCGACACAACAGGCTTAGTCTTGATTACCGATGATGGGCGATGGTCATTCAACATCACTCTGCCAACCAAGTCATGTAAGAAGGTATATCGCGTGACATTGTCACGAGATATTAAAGACGATGTCGCTGACAAGTTCAAAGTGGGCATTCAATTGCAAGGCGAGCAAAAACTGACGCGTCCGGCAGAGCTCGAAGTGATTACCAGTAAAGAAGTGCTGTTGACCATTACAGAAGGTAAGTTTCATCAAGTAAAACGAATGTTTGCTGCGGTAGGGAATCGAGTTGTTGGCCTACACCGTGAACAGATTGGAGATGTTCGTTTGGATGTTGAAGCAGGCCAGTGGCGTTATTTAACTAAAGCCGAAGTCGACTCATTTCAACAAGACTCTGAATAAGAGCTCTGAATAAACGCTGTAACCACTTAAAGCGTTAAGCGTGTCAGCACTGGAATATCAACACTATAAGGATGTAGGATGGAAAACCTCAAAGTCTCAGAAATTAAGTCTTTCGTACCCGCGAAAGACTTCGATTTATCCAAGCGTTTTTACCAGTCAATCGGCTTTGAAGTGATGTCTGAACTTCACGATATCGCCTATCTACGACACGGCAGTTGTGCCTTCCTTCTGCAAAACTTTTATGAACCTGCGCACTGTCACAATTACATGATGCACTTGCTGGCTGAAGACGTAAAAAGTTGGTATCAACACATCCAAAACTCTAATGTAGTGTCGGAATTTGAAGTTACCGTTTCCGAGGTTGTTGAACAGCCTTGGGGAATGCTTGAGTTTTGTATCACTGACCCAAGTGGTGTGCTGTGGCGTGTGGCTGAAAACATCAGACCGCGTTAATTCATCCAACTTGCATTGAGGCCAGTGAAACTTCAAATTATCCATCTGTTTCTTTATTTATGCCGACATAAGGCAATGATCAAATAGGTTTAAACATGGATATAAAGGCTAAAATGCACAGCCAAGAAGTGTACTACTGTGACGACGTTGATTTGGTTGCTGAGCAAACTCAATGCTTAGAAGTGCTATACGATTTTAATCACACTCGCCCGAGCGAAGGTGATAAACGACAGCAGATAATGAAGCAGCTGTTCGCCGAAGTCGGTGAGGGTTGCTACATTGAACCACCATTACATGCGAACTGGGGGCGTCACACGCACCTAGGCAGCAACATATACGTAAACTTCAATTTAACTCTGGTTGACGACACAGACGTATTCATCGGCGACAACGTGATGATTGCGCCTAACGTGACCATCGCCACTGGCACACATCCCATCAGCCCAGAACTCAGGCTAAAAGCAGCGCAGTTCAATGTTCCCGTTCGTATTGGCAACAACGTATGGCTTGGCGCGCACACCGTGGTACTTCCCGGTGTCACCATTGGTGAAAACTCAGTAATAGGCGCAGGCAGTATCGTCACCAAAGACATCCCAGCTAATGTCGTCGCAGTTGGCAACCCATGCAAAGTGATACGCGAAATCAACGACCGCGACCGAGAGTATTACCACAAAGATCGCCGCATTCCTGATGAGCTAAAGTAAGCGATTTTTCACATGCCTTAAATTAGCTGTGACATAATCCATTGTTATGCAATGGCTTCGTTGCATATCGCTTGTCTATCTTAGAAGCTAGAAAGAATTATTCTGGATTTAAATACGGAATTTTTCTGTTTGATAGTTGTAATGTCTTAGTGTTTATACAGGGTTAGGTAAAGAACGAGAACTCGGATTTATAGCCTGTGTACGTTCGCAGGCTTTCTTAACCATTTGTTAGAGTGATATTTCAATGAGCAGGGAGGTTTTATAATGGGAACTGTAATCGGTTTGGTGATTCTAGTTGCTATAGATTGGTATCTTGTCCGTAAAATAGGGCTTCATATTCATAAATGGATCTCTAAAAAGTATGCCGCGTATCTGTCGGAGAAGGGAAACAAAAAAATAGCCTTTCTTATTAAGCCATCGGTATAAAAAGCGTTATCTGCTATTCATTTTACACACACTGCAAAGATTGGAGGATTCATGAAAGGTAAAGGAAAATGCCTATGTGGCTCGGTTGAGTTGGAAGTAGAGTACGCCAGTAACGAACTAGGGGCTTGTCATTGTAGTATGTGTAGGAATTGGTCTGGCGGTCCGATGTTGGTCATTGATTGCGCTGATTTCGTCAAAATATCAGGTGAATCAAATGTAGTCAGATATAAGTCATCAGATTGGGCTGAGAGAGGGTTCTGCGGTAAATGTGGTACTCACTTGTTTTACTTTTTGGTGCCAAATAATCAGTACCACCTTCCTGTCGGTTTATTGATGTCTGGGGATGACTACAAGTTAACTCATCAGATATTCATCGATGAAAAGCCCGATTACTACGAATTTAAAAATGAAACGCACAATATGACTGGCGCAGAAGTATTTACCCACTTTGAAAGTGGAGAGTAATCACTGGGTTTACGGTGCGACGGTTTAGTTTTGGTGGTTCGTCGTTGCTCAGCGTGAACTTATTTTCGTTGGGCAATGTACGATTCGTGATCAGATAAAAAGAGAACTATGAAAATAACGACACTGGTTGATAACTCTCGACTGGATAACGGGACAGACTTAACCTTTGAGCGCGCTGTTCTGGCTTAGAAGTAAAGCTTGGGCTTCATGTATGCAAAGTTCAGGGAAAGAATGAAAGTATTGATTGCAGGGGCTAGTGGGTACATTGGCCGTCACGTTACATCGCTATTCGCAAAAAGTGGCTTTGAAGTTTTTACATACGGTAGAGACAAAATCGTCACACCTCTTACAGTCGGGTTGATAGAAAATAGGTCCGATTTTGAAGGCTACTTTGATGTGGTTGTGAATTGCGCGCGTCCACATTGGTCACAATTCTCAGCAGATGAAATTGCAGATGTGGAGCAAAGGTTACTATCTGAGTTAGACCTACTTGCCGCTAGAGATGCAACAAAGATACATACATCGGGTGTTTGGCTCTTTGGTAACGCCTCTAGCGCTGATTTGAGTCAATTTAGGCTGAAACCCTTGGAAGCCGTTAGATTAGATGTAGAAACAATACAGAGCGCTATTAGAAACAGATGGCACGTCGTTTACTGTCCTAGTTTGGTTTATGGCGGTGAGAACTGTCAGTTAAAGCGAATTGTAGAATCTTTCGATAGCCAAACGATCCAAGTAGGTATGCCGTCTATAGGATTTAACCAATATGTTCATGTCTATGACATTGCACGGTTCTATTTACTTTTGGCGCAAGGCCGAACCTTAGAAAAACAGCATTTTGTTGCAGAGAATCAAGGTTATAGTCCTGCAAAATTCGCTCAACTCTTATTGGCCGCTAAAGCTGTAACAAAAGTGAGAAAGATCAGTTGGGAAGAGTTTGAGTCAGAAAATGGCTCTATGGCCGTTGGTATTGAACAACTGAATCTAAAACTACCAATTAGTTCTTCGTTTGAGCCTGTCGAGTTAGTTGAAGACTACATAAAACGAAGTATCCAAATGAGATTATCAACATTTGGTATTTAACTCGGCTTGGCGTTAGTGGTAAGTTTGAACGCAATCTCGGCATTGTTAGTCACTTAGCTGTTCGTTTGTCTTTTGGTAAGAATTAAGGAGTTTTAAGTGAGTCAGGAAGTAAGAGTAGGTGTAGCTGCGGTTATTCTACGTGAAGGGCGAGTGTTACTTGGAGAACGAATTGGTTCTCACGGCGCTCATACGTGGGCTACGCCGGGCGGACATCTTGAATGGGGCGAAAGCATTGAAGAGTGTGCCAAACGCGAAACACTCGAAGAGACGGGCTTGGTTGTTAATGCATTTGAGAAGCTCTCTTTTACCAATGATATTTTTGAGAAAGAGAACAAGCACTATATAACGCTGTTTGTTGTTGCTTCTGATGCTACCGGCGAACCACAAGTAACAGAGCCTGATAAATGTAAGCAATGGAAATGGTTTAAGTTAGATGAATTACCTAAGCCATTGTTTCTTCCTCTGACGAATTTGCTTAACGATCCGGTCATCCTTGGGAAGCTAGCTTAGCCAAACAGATTCTTCTCACATTTATAATTGTATGACGAAAGGGTAAATCATGACCTTGTGGTTTGATTCCAAATACTGGTCTTTGCTCGTCATTATTGGATGGACTGAATGTATTAACTAATTACTAAGGTTGCATTGCTCACGCCCCAGTAATGCGTTATACAAATACTGTAAATAAGAATGAATGAGGGTATGTAGTGAGCCATTTACCAGAAGAAAGCCAAAAACGATTCATAGCGGTTTTAAGCAAAAAGATGGATTTAGGAAGAACACTGAACGTGCTAGGGCACTTGAGCGTTGGCCTATCTAATCAATTAGTAAGTGACGAGACTTGCTACGTTGACTATGAAGACTTGGATGGCAATGTTCACCCAAACCTATCTCACTATCCTTTCATCGTGCTTAAAGCAGACAACTCAAATAAGCTTAGAAAAGTGCGCGAAGAAGCCTTCAGCCGCGGTATTAAATTTACTGACTTTACGAGCTCAATGATCGAAGGTGGTTCTGTTGAGCAGCAGCAACGAACCAAAGAAACCAAAGAAGAAGATCTTGAGTATCTAGGTGTATGCCTGTTTGGTGACACGGAAATCCTACGTGAGTTTACAAAGAAGTTTAGCTTGTATAAGTAACTACAATGCTCAACAGTTTTACGAAAAGTTGGGCTGGTTTCCTCGAGATGAAGTTCGATTGTACTCGTTTAATAGCTCGGATAATCGTAACGTTTAGCCTTATAAGTTCGCGTTGGCTGAGCTTGAGTTTGTAACAGATTCGCGCGTATCCACCCAATATCAAAACAATCCTTGGAGTACTTAGAAATGTTGTTTTCTAGTCTGTCTAAACCATTGGTTCATGGCTCCGAGTTATGTTCAGAACTGCTCAATTTCTTGACCGAGAATAAGAGTGATTTCGAAGAAAAGCTAATCCCTGATCTGTCATACATCGATGATATGGCACATGTGGTGAACGGTATTAAAATCAAAGACGTTCTACACATCAGTAGCAATCAATACCGACTTCAATATTCGTTTGATTGGGAGTTGTTTCTAGGATGTTCAGATAGGAACGAAACTGGCGTAGAGAATGGAAGTGTTCTATTCACACTTGAAGATGATAACGTTCTTAATATCAACTTCCCAAACTACGGTTCTCGAGACACTAGCGATGAGCTTTAAGCTATTTTACGTGGGTGTTATACAAAAGGAAGGACAATGATAACTATCGAAAGGCTTGAAGAGTCTCATGTGGCGTTAGTTCAGGGCATCCAATTAGCCGATGAACAGGTTAAGTTTGCAGGAACAGCTGCAGAGTTTTTATTAGACGGCAGTGAAACGACGCACTTGCACGTGATTAAGTTTGATAACGATGTGGTGGGTTTCTTTAAGCTTGATATCGCTTACGCAGAGCATTACGAATTCTGCCCTGAAGGAAGCATTGGCTTAAGAGCTTTTGTGCTTGATAAAAACCAGCAAGGTAAAGGTTTAGGAACTGGCACGGTCAAAGCTTTGTTTCCATATTTAAAAGCGAATTACTCAGCGTATGAGTTGATTTACTTAACCGTGAATTGCAAAAATCCCGCAGCATTCAACTGTTATAAGAAAGGCGGCTTCGAAGATACTAATGAACAGTATCTAGGTGGCGCAGCAGGCCCGCAATTTATTATGCGTGGGCGAATTGCTTAGTAACATGAAACAAGTTTTCACTAAGCAAAAAAAAGGTATGTTATGAAACAGAATATTGTCCACATTGCACTAGTGGTAAAAGACTACGATGAAGCGCTTGATTTCTATGTAAATAAGCTTAAGTTTGATCTCATTGAAGACACGTATCTACCAGAAGAAGATAAGCGCTGGGTTGTTGTTGCTCCACCAAATTCAACCGGTGTGAGCCTGTTACTTGCTAGAGCTTCCAAGCCAGAGCAACTTGATTTCATCGGCAACCAAGCTGGTGGACGCGTATTCCTATTCTTAAACACCGATGACTTCTGGCGTGATTACGAACGCATGACATCTTTGGGCATTAACTTTGTCCGAGAGCCTAAAGAGCAAGGTTACGGTACCGTTGCTGTGTTTGAAGATCTTTACGGTAACTTGTGGGATCTGCTTCAGTTAAACCCTGAACACCCTATGGCTAACAGGTAGAAAAGCTTAGCCCACAACCTTAATTCTAGTCACACGGATTGGCAGGAGCGACATGGAAGTCACAAGGTATCAACTCAAGTATTTAACTGCTTTACAGGCGCTTTATCTAGAATCAAGACAGGACACCTTTCATTGGGCTGATACCAACGCTTTTAAGTTATCCGATTTCGAATTCGATACAGAAGGTGAAGAAATATGGGTGGCTGTTTCTGGCAACAAGGTTTTAGGTTTTGCCTCTATTTGGAAACCTGAAAGTTTCATCCATCACCTCTATGTTTGCCCGCGAACGCTACGCTCTGGAGTCGGCTCTGCTTTACTAAATACCTGCAAACAACATTACTCTGATCTGACATTGAAGTGTCTGACTGCTAATGAAAACGCCATTGGCTTTTATCAGTCGCAAGGCTTTGTTATCTCATCCATAAAAGGAGAGGGATTAGAGCGTTATCATTTAATGACTTACCAAGTTTAGTAATAATAAGCTTAGTAATAACAATTATTGCAATCACAATCTCTGCCATTACAACAAGGGTCATCAAGCCGGGAGTTAAACCGAGAGTATGGAAATAAAACAGCTTTCAACGATGGAGGTACTTCCGGTTAGGCATCAAGTGCTTTGGCCTGATAAACCGATGTCGTTTTGTATGGTGCCAGATGACGAACACGCACGCATTACGGAGCGTTTATTGGTGAGCAGTTGGTTTGTGTCGCGTCTATCTATATCCAAGGCAATGAAGCAAGGCTGAGAAAGTTTGCCACGCTGTCTGAATTCCAAGGGCAGGGAATTGGTTCAAACGTGGTTGATCATACAATATCTAACCTCAAAGATTTAAACATCCAATATTTTTGGTGCGATGCGCGTACAACGGCTTTAGGTTTTTATCAAAAGTTTGGGATGGCTGTAGAAGGCTCTGAAGTTGAAAAATCGGGCGTTGCGTATTACAAAATGTCGGTTCATTGGGAGTAACGCTTCTTTGTCGCTAAGTTAACCCTCCGCACCGCTAAACCATCAACTTAAGTTAAGGAAGCTCATCGTGGAAGAAATCAAAGGCATTCTGCAACTCATGGTTGAAATTGAACAACTAAAGGATGTTCATCGACAAACAAAACCGGTTGGATTGGATCGATATGAAAACTCGGCAGAGCACAGTTGGCACGTCTGTTTGAGCGCACTCATTTTGAAAGATTATGCTAATGAAGAGATCGATATTACGCGAGTGATGAAGATGTTGCTGATTCATGACCTTGGGGAAATCGATGCCGGAGATACCATCATTTATGCCAGTGAAACCGAAGAAAACAAGCTCAAAGAGAGAAACTGTGTTGAGCGCTTGCTGAAATTATTGCCGGGCCATTTAAGAACCGAGTATTTGGAGTTATGGCTTGAGTTCGAAGCGGGTGAGTCACCAGAAGCTCGATTTGGTAAGGCGATCGATAGAGTGCCACCGTTGCTTCATAACATCCATGGAGGCGGTCACAGTTGGAAGAAGCACAACATATCCAAAGACAAAGTACTGACGTTCAATGGCGAGCGTATTTCTAAAGGCAGTCGTGCTCTATGGAAAGAACTAGAAGTGCAACTTGAAGGTGCTGCGGACAAAGGGCTATTAAAGTAAAAGTTAACTATCTCTTATTGGATTTATATAAAAAATAATATAAATCAACATTTTAGTTTAGATGGGCTTATTGTTCTCTTTAAAGAATGTGACATTCACATCAAAATATCGACATACTGTTTATTTATACAGGTGTGATGTGTATTCTCTGAATTTACTCAAAGGAGCAGTGAGAGTGACAATTAAATACGAAGAGAAAATACCAAGCCCAAGCGAGTTTTGTGAAATGCGAGTCAAAGCAAAACTGTCAGCAAAATCGCTAAAAGCAGCCGCCATTGCTTTACCCAATAGCTTGTATGGTATTTCTATTAGAGACGGTGAGAAGCTCATTGCAATGGGGCGCGTAGTGGGCGATGGAGCATGTAACTTTGAGATTGTGGATGTAGCTGTAGACCCAAGTTACCAAGGGCAGGGATTAGGGCGTAGAGTGATGGAGTACATCGATAACTACTTATCTACAGTCGCACTAGAAGGCTCATACGTTTCTATGATTGCAGATGAACCTGCATTCTATGAGAAACTCGGTTACAAGCTTGTTGCTCCTTCGAGCCAAGGAATGACAAAGAAGTTTAAACCTAACCACTCTTAAGTCTGAGATAGGTAAGTGCTACACGCAAATTTCATACTTTAGCTTAAGAGTAGCTTTAGCTGTTCAATGAGGGAAATCTCGATGGTAGCTGATTCAAGATGCATGGCACTTATCTTGTGTCTCATTTCTTTCTAATAAAACTCTCGTGGACAACAATAAGTTAGAGAACCGACTTATAAGTTGTTAGTATATATCAACTTTATAAATGTTAGTTGACTTATATAAATGCTTGATAATAAGTATATTAAACACCCTTATCACTGTGAGCAGTGCAACGCACTTACCCCGCACCTTGCTGTTAACGCTTCTGATGCTGAATCAAAAACGGAAGTTGAATCTCAAAAGAAACAATGGAAGTTAGGCGTGTTGATGGAGTACCTGATGACGTTATTGTTTAGAGGTGACCATAATGTTCCCGGTTTTTATGTCGACAGTGATTACGAATACCAGTGTGAGAAATGTGGGACTAAGTCGTGGCACTGATCGTATGTTTAGCTTTTGAAACAATTCCTACCTAAACTGATGATAATAAGACGCATTGGAACAGTGATCCTCTCTGCAAACTGAGAAGAGAAACACGTCTATACTGACATGGGTTGCGCCGCTGATTTTAAAAGTGGCGTTATGAATGTAAGCTTGATTAGGTTAAATCTCAGAGGTGACGATGAAAAAATTACTACCACTATGCGCCATTTTACTCTCGGCATCATTTTCAGCTGCGGCTTCTGATGGTTTGATTAAATACCAAAGTAATTACTCAGTGAAAGAGACTGCTGACCGCTTTGAAGAAATCGCCAAGAGCAAAGGTTTGACCTTGTTTGCGAGAATCGACCATCAGAAAAATGCGAGTAAGGCCGATCTTGAATTGAGACCAACGGAAGTCATCATCTTTGGTAACCCGAAAGTAGGGACACCATTAATGCAATGCGCTCAAGAAGTCGCGATAGATTTACCGCAGAAGGTGTTAGTCACTGAAGACTCTAACAAGAAAGTATGGTTGTCTTACAACGATCCTAATTACTTGGTAGAGCGTCACGCGATCAATGGATGTGACGAGGTAGTTAAGAAAGTATCGGGTGTACTAAGCAAGCTGTCGGAAGCGACAGTGGCGAAAAAGAAAGCGAAAGCTAAATAACCAAGACCAATCAGCACTCATTAAGACTATTAATGGGTGCGACATGACGATGATATAGCCTCCCAATCATTGTTTGGTTACATTGACAACTAAGCAACAATATATAAAAGTAGTGTTATGAAATTGAATTTAGCGTCATCAAACCAACGAATTGTCATCATTCCATAGGAATGGTGGGATTGTTGATGCGCTTTGTTTATCGAACCCACCCGTAAGGTGGGTTTTTTGTCGCTGTCTTATGGGTTTTATCTGAATAGAGGAAGTCATATGAAAAAGATCGCGGTTTTTGGCAAGCCTGGGAGTGGAAAGTCCACAATCAGCAAAGCGTTAGCACTCGCTACAGGCATAGAGCTTCACCAGTTGGACTCGATTGTTTATAAGGCCAACGGAGAGTTTGTTGAGCGTGAAGTGTTCGAGCAGGCTCATGAGAGCATACTTAGTTCAGAAAGCTGGGTCATCGATGGATTTGGCCCATTAGGTTCATTCAACACACGTTTAGAAGCCGCTGATACCTTGGTTTATATCGACCTTCCTTATCCAATTAGCTACTGGTTCGTCACCAAGCGAATGCTCAAAGGGTTGTTCGTTAAACCTGAAGGCTGGCCTGATGGAAGTTCAGTTATAAAAGGTACGATACAAAGTTATAAGACACTAAAACTGTGTCCTAAATTTTGGAATGACGACTTTAGAGCGCAGTTAGAATTGCGCGCTAAAGAGAAAGAGGTTCACATAATCAGAAGCGTGAGTGAATTGAATAATTTTGTTCGTCAACATGTCACTTAACATGTATTGTTTTACCTTGCTATAAACGTTTTTATTTACTCATAACTTCATGAAAATATTTAGATTTAACTCAACGTGTGGCATATTTTACATATGTTTGGTTTATACAAATAAAAACGGGAAGGCCTCGATGATCTTCCCGTTAAGTATTACTTAACTCAGCGTGCTATTGGCAGTTTGAATAAGAAGCCTTATGCACAACACTTCTTGTATTTATTACCGCTACCGCAAGAACATGGGTCGTTACGGTTAGGCGTCTTTTCAAATGTCATTGTTTTTGGCTTGTTTAGCAGAATATCAAGCTCAAGCGTATTTTCTTCTTTCTCTGCGTTTACTGTTACGTTAACAAAGATAGTTTGTTCGGCTGCTAGCGCTTCAACTTCTGCTTTACGTGCTTCAGTTTGAACCGTTGCGACGATTGGAGATTCTTCAGTACCCGCTTTTACATCGCGGTCTACGTTGTAGCCAGCAAGAACGTGGTTCTGTCTTGTTTCAATACGGCCTTTGAAAAATAGTTTCGACATTGGGTACTCAGTAAAATGTTGAATGGCGCTATTTTTAATGGTGATAGCGCAATGGAGCGGCGATTATACGCATATATTCAAATTGATAAAGCAGTGATGTGGCTGAAGCTTGTTTAGCTTAATCCAAAAGCAAACCGAATTTTTCCAGACCCGTTGAAGGGATAGTGTAGCGCTCGTAGAGGATTCAGATTGTGTTAAAACATAAATGTAAGGAGGTTATTTTGAAAAAGGTAGTTATTGTAACAGGCGGGAGCAGAGGTATTGGTGCTGCGACGTCTAAGTTGTTGGCCAGCAAGGGTTATGCCGTATGTGTTAACTTCATACACAATGAGTCGCGAGCTGAAGGTCTAGTGAACGAGATTCGCGAACAGGGCGGAACCGCGATTAGTGTACGTGCGGATGTCTCTGTTGAATCGGACGTGAAATCCTTATTTGAAATTGCTCGTAATAAATTAGGCTCAGTGACTCACTTGGTCAATAATGCCGGGATCTTGTTTACCCAATCTGCGTTGGTTGATATTGAATTTGACCGCTTTGAGAAAGTGATGAAATCGAATGTGTCCAGCTGTTTCTTGTGTAGCAAAGCTTTCATTAAACAAGCCCCAGATGGTGGTTCGATAGTCAACGTTTCTTCCGCGGCCTCTAGAACGGGCGCACCATTTGAATATGTGGATTATGCAGCATCGAAAGGCGCTATGGATTCGCTCACCAAAGGTTTATCGCTTGAATTGGCTTCCCGAAATATTCGAGTGAATGGCGTTAGACCGGGATGCATTTATACTGAAATGCACGCTGATGGTGGAGAGCCAGGGAGAGTGGATAGATTGGCATCACAGCTTCCACTTCAACGTGGTGGTACACCAGAAGAAGTCGCTAATTCGATAGCATGGTTATTGTCTGATGAAGCTTCTTATGTAACAGGCTCGTTTATAGATATTGCAGGTGGTCGATAGAGCCTTGAAAGCAGGTCGCTAGATTGAGAAATAACAACCTAAAAAATTAGAATATGGTCAAGTAGTTGAAAATTTTGTGGTTAACTTATTGTTTATAAGAACATAGTATAAGGATGAGTCGCATTGGGGGGCTTATGATTAGTTGCAACGATTACGATTATATTGAGATTGTGTGTATGCACCGATACCCAATCAAGTTAACGCTGAAGTCTGGCGAACAGATTGAATGTGTTGGGTTAGATACCCAGCGCAATGACAGCCGTGAAGAGTGCATTAAAGTCAGTATTCAAGGTGTAGAACAACTTGTCGTACTCACAGACCTTTCCACACTAGAAGTTTGTGTCGACAACCCTCATTTTAAGCAGATTTCATTCAAAACGTCATAGGCTTTCAAATGAATAGCACCATAGAACAATGCTATTGCACCGCATGCCGAGAAGATACACAACACGTTGTGGTGTTGGTCAGAAAGACGAGTGCGTTTGCAGACAAACCTAACCAAAAGCGAAGCGAGTTTTGGGCAGGCGTGATAAAAGGTTGGTTCCTCGGCCCGTTTATCGCGTCAATGGATGAGTTTTCTCGTCATCTTGTCTGTGAAAAGTGTGGCCATAAAGAGATACAAGATTAGTTAAGATTATTTAAAAATTTAGTAGAGTTACGCGTCGATTGGCTTAGGAATAAAACGAATGAAAGTAGAAATGATTGAAGCCGTGAAGGCGTATGGTTTTTCAGTAAGAACCACCAATACCGATGAGATGGACCCAGCAACAGCCAAGATAGGGCAATTGTGGCAGGGCTTTTTTGACCAAGCATTTCCGAAATTAACACCGGATTCAAAAGTGTATGGCGTTTACACTAACTACGAGTCTGACTTTACGGGCGAATTTGATGTTATCGCGTGTACTAATGCACTTACGGATCAGAATTTAGATGCGCTTGTAGAAACCGAAATAGAGGCGGGTAAGTACTTAACGTTTTCTGCTGAAGGTGAATTACCACAAGCTGTGATCGATCTATGGGGTGAAGTGTGGGCGTATTTCAACGCTGCTGACTGCCCACATGTGAGAACTTACACGACAGATTTCGAATTCTACAAAGGTGAAACTGAAGTCGAGATTTCGATAGCGATCAAGTGATTGGTTTAAATAGTACAAAGGCTTAACTTAGACTGTGATGTCTAATCAAGAGATGGGTTAAGCCTTTGAATATCTGTTCATTACAAAGAAGATACAGTGTCACGTAACTACTTTAATACCTAGGAATTATCTATTCCAGAATTTCCCAAGATCACCCCAGATACACTTAAGTCACCCTAAATTCCCTTAAGTCATCCAAAGAGACATTCTTGCTTGGTTTCATTCCACAAAGGGTATTGCTTCATGACTTGGGTGTAGAGCTTACTTTCGAGATGTGCTCTTAACCAACGTCCAACGTTTTGATATTCAGATTTCACAAACCACTTCTTTTCGACTCGCACAAACTGGCTCACAAAAGGCATCACCGCAAAATCGGCCAAGCTTGGGGTTTCTCCAAAAAAGTAGGGCTGATCGGTGAGTCGCGCTTCTAACTGACTAATGAAGGTTTCGCAGGCTTGTCGGCGTTGTTCAACATCGATGTTTCGGTAACGAACCGATGCACGATACTTTTCTAAGTGACCAATAAATTCTTCATCGCTGGTTTTAATGAGCTGTTGAACTTGTTCGCTAAGCGCTGGATTGCTTGAACGTAGAAGATCTTGAGGATCGTTTTGTTGAAGTGCCCAGTTCATCACATCTAAGCTCTGTTCAATGACTTGTCCATTGGGCAACACCAATACAGGCACTGTTCCTTTTGGCGAACTGGCCAATAGTTCGCTAGGCTTGTCTTTGGTAACGATTTCTCGAAGTAACACTTTTTGCTGTGATAGTGCGATGCCCATTCGTCCGCGCATTGCATAAGGGCAACGGCGCAAAGAATAAAGGATAGGTAGATCGGATTCGTTCGGCATTATTGAGGTCATTTAGTTTGAAAAGTGTTGTACGGTGGTAAAGAGATCGTGATGTGGGTAGAATACGCGGCTTAAAAATTATAAGTAAGTGAGCGACTTCAAAAATGAGCAGAAAAATTGAGTTATTAGCCCCAGGTGGCGATGTAGAAGCGATAAAAGCCGCCATCGTAGCGGGTGCTAATGCAGTTTATTGTGGTTTAGACACATTCAACGCTCGTAACAGAGCCTCTAACCTATCGTTAGACGAATTGAATGGTGTGATTCGCCTTGCTCATGAATACGGCTGTGAAGTGTTTCTGACTCTTAACGTTGTGCTACTGGAGCACGAGACTAAGAGCATCACCAAACTGCTGAACCAGCTTGTGAACACCAAAGTGGATGGCATCATTGTTCAAGACTTGGGTTTATTCAACCTGGTTAAGAAGCATTTCCCATCATTAGACGTTCACGCGTCGACTCAGTTAACAACGCACAACGAAGGCCAGATTAAGTTCTTGTCTAAGATTGGCGCGACGCGCGTTAACTTGTCTCGTGAGTTGAACCTGCCTGAAATCAAGATGCTGACGGAAGTGGCACACGATCACGACGTACTAACCGAAGTGTTCGTACACGGCGCTCTGTGTATCGCATTCTCTGGTCAATGTTACTCAAGCTCAGTAAGTGTGGGTAACTCAGGTAACCGTGGTCGTTGTAGCCAAGCGTGTCGTGATGAATACGAAATCACCAACGCGGGCAACAAGTTCCCACTCAACCTGAAAGATAACTCAGCTTACTACGACCTACCTGAATTGGTTGACGCGAAAGTCGACTCACTGAAAGTAGAAGGCCGTATTAAAGGCGCACACTACGTTTACACTGTGGTAGACACATGGCGTAAACAGATTGATAGCTTTGTAGAAAGTGGTTTGTTGATCGAAGACGATTCGAACCTGCACAAAGTATTCAACCGTGATTTCACCAACTCTTTCCTAAAGGGCAACCTAACAAAAGACATGTTCATCGATAACCCGCGCGACAACAGCATGAACTACGCTGTTGAGAAAGCGACGGAGCAGAACAACGAAATCTCAGTCGTACAAATTCAAGAAGTGACCAACGAACTTCACCAGGCGAAAGACGTTCTTGGTAACGAAATGCGTGACAAGATCGAGTTCCTTGATATTCGTAAGACACCAGTAGCCCTGTCGTTCAGTGCAAAAGTGGGTCAACCATTTACGGTGACTGTGAACACGCCAAAAGAGAACTTTACCCTTCAATCTAAATCGCTATTGAAAGCGGTTGAAGAGAAGGCGATCACTCAAGAGCTACTTGAGAAGCGATTCAAAAACGTGAAGAGTGCAGTTCACACACTAGAAAGCCACAATTTCAGTGAAGTGGATGCAGGTTTGTTGATTCCTTTAAAAGAAGTTTCAGACCTGAAAGATGAGATCGACTTCATTCTGAACGGCTCTGTGGAAGTGATTAAGCACGTTGAAGTGCCAGCACTGCCTCAACACCCTAAAGTGAACGAGAAGCCGACGATGTCGATGCTTATCGCCGATGTAGAAGACTTACACCTGTGTGACGTGACTGACGCGGATGTTTACTTCAAACTTCCAGAAAGCTTCAAGAAGCGTTGTAACAAGTACATCGACATCTTGGCATCAAACCCACGTTTGATTCCTTGGTTCCCAGCGGTATTGATCGGTAAAGATTACGACGAAGCGGTTCGTATTCTTGAAGAGATTAAGCCAGCTCGCATCGTAACCAACAACACGGGTATTGCTTACAAAGCTTATGAGATGGGCATTGAGTGGGTTGCAGGCCCGTTTATGAACACAACCAACTCTCACGCACTGGTTACTCTGAGAGAAGAGCTGAACTGTGCCGGCGCATTCATTTCGAACGAGATCAACAAAGGTCAGATTCGTCATATTCGCCGCCCAGAGAACTTCAAACTGTTCTACAGCATTTACCACCCAATCTTGATGATGACCAGCCGTCAGTGTTTCTTCCAAAGAACGGTGGGTTGTAACAAGCCAAGCATTGAAGCGGGTTGTATGTTGAAGTGTGAGAAAGCAACCACGATTACCAACGTGAAAGGCATCTCTTTCGCGGTTGATAAACAGAAGGGTGGCTACCCAAGCATTTACAACCACGAGCAGTTCTTGAACCATGACGCAGTGACTGATTTCTCTGGTCTGTTCGACGAGTTCTTCATTGACCTAACCAACATCGGTGCAGGTTCTAAAGAAGTGAAAGACAAAGTCGAGCTTATTAAGCATTTCGAAGCGCTACTGAACGGCGTTGAAGGTTCACAACAGAACCTAGAGCAGATGGTTGAAGTTCGAACTAATGCTCAATACGTTCAAGGTTTATAACGCTTAAACGCGTAACTGCTTATAAGCACTCTGAACCAATAAACAAAAGGCCACTCAATCGAGTGGCCTTTTTAATGTCTGAAACTTTCTGAGTCTTTCTCAATCAGCGAATACGTTATTCCGTCACCGCCTCTTGTTTGAAGCATGGGCTTTTCAACGTGTTCATCTTTTCGATTTCATTGGTCAAGCGCAGCGAGAGCAGGGCTTTTTGGTTCGAAGCAAAATCAAACATCACGATAGTCGCAGTGCCAACGGTCGTCACTTTCTGCTGAGCCTTACTGACAATGGTGTATTCCATAGTGAACCGATCATCTTGAATGTCGGTAACACGTGAGCCAACCATCAAGGTATCTGGGTAGGTCACAGGTCGGAAGTATTTACAATAAGTGTCACCAAGTACAGGGCCAACTTTGGTGAGAGCCATTTCTTCCATCAGCTCCACGTGTTTAAAAAAATCTAAGCGAGCGGTTTCGAAATAACGAAAATACACCGCGTTGTTAACGTGATTAAGTGCATCCATTTCTCCCCAAGCGACAGGTATTTCTGTTACTACCGGGTAGTCAGACAATAATTCTTCCATGCGAACCCTCTTATTGTTATCTGTGTAATTAATGTTATCTGGGTAATTAACGTTATCTGCTTATTCTTCAGCGGGATAAGTTGTTATTGGAATAAAAACCCTACCGCCAAATTAACAAAACTGCAACACGTGTGATTCAAGTTTTTGAAGCTTGAAACCACACAATGTCAGTGACTTAGTTGCACATCCACTTAATGATTACGCACTAAGGTGTTTGAATTGCAGCTCAACCAAGCGTTGGTACAATTCGCAGCTATTGATGAGAGACTGGTGGTCGCCGATGTCTACTAGCTGTCCTTTATCGAGCACTGCAATCTGGTCGGCGTGTTTAATTGTTGATAATCGATGAGCGATAATGATCGTCGTTCTGCCACGCATCAACTCTTCTAACGCTTGTTGTACGTGATGCTCACTTTCACTGTCTAGCGCGCTGGTTGCTTCGTCCAACAATAGAATATTCGGATCTTTCAAGATGGCACGTGCGATGGCAATACGCTGTCTCTGCCCGCCAGAAAGCCTTACACCACGCTCACCAAGAAAGCTGTTGTAGCCATCAGGTAGGTTTTGAATAAATTCGTGCGCGTGTGCTTTCTTAGCCGCTTCGATCACTTGCTCGTCTGTTGCCTGCGGGTCGCCGTAGCGAATGTTATGGAACACATCGTTACTGAACAGAGCAGGTTGCTGCGGCACCAATGCCATCTGCTTTCTTAGCTCGTTAGGATCAAACTGATTCAGTTCAATGCCGCCTAAGGTTACTTTACCTATTTGTGGGTCGTAGAAACGTTGCAAAAGTTCGAACAGGGTAGTTTTACCCGCGCCAGATGGGCCAACCAGTGCCAACACTTTGCCTTCATGCGCAGTGAGCGTGAGGTTGCTTGTTGCGGGTTGGTCCGGTCTTGAGGGGTAACAGAAGGTCACATCATCAAATGCGACTTCTGGCGTTACGTTAGCAAGCGAAGTTGGGTTCGCAACTGGCGCAACGATATGGCTTTCAACTTGTAGGATCTCGATTAAGCGCTCGGTCGCACCTGCCGCCCGTTGCAGTTCGCCCATCACTTCTGAAATCGTGCCTAATGATGAAGCAACCATGATTGCGTAGAACACAAACGCGGCTAGATCGCCCGCCGACATGGTGCCGTTGATGACATCACTGCCGCCAACCCAAAGCATGCCTGCGATAGCACTGAAAACAATCACGATAACGCCAGAGATAAGAATCGCGCGCTGTTTTACACGCTGACGACCAATCTCATAAGCCTTTTCCACTTCTACCGCGAATGACACTTTCTCTTGCTCTTCTCGGCTGTAGCTTTGCACGGTTTTAATGTGTTCAATCGCTTCACCTGCATAAGAGCCGACATCAGACATCGAATCTTGGCTTTGGCGAGATAGGGCTCTGACACGACGCCCGTAGACAAGGATTGGAATCAAGATAAACGGCACCGAGGCCAATACAATCAACGTCAGCTTAATATTGGTCGCAAACAGCATGATGATTGCACCAATACACATCAACGCGCTGCGCATCGCCATAGAGAACGATGAACCTATGATGCTTTGAAGCAGAGTGGTATCCGTTGTAATGCGCGACATGATGTCGCCACTGCCATTGGTCTCGAAGTAGCTCGGATGCAGCGTCACGACATGATTGAAAACCGATAAGCGAATGTCTGCACTCACGCGTTCCCCAACAGAAGAAACCAAATAGAAGCGGAAGAAAGTACCAATCGAGATCAATACGACCACGACCATGATGAATTGAATCGCGCTTCCTAAATCTGAGAGCGATTGTTGGCTAAAACCTTGGTCGATGAGAAGACGAATACCGTGTCCGATTGAAAGGGTTAAGCTCGCCGTGAAGATCAACGCGATCAACGCAGTAATAACACGACCTTTATAAGGTTGAATGAATTTACTCAGCTGAAACAAAATACTGAGGCTTTTTTTCTCAGGTTTGGCATCGGGATTTTTTTGAGTCTGTCGCTGGTTTGAGTAGAGCGTAGAAGAGACATCGTTTTGCATATGACTGCCTTAATGTGTTGTCGCTTTAAAAATAGATGGCTTGTTGCTTATGGTTTATGACTTATTGCCTGTACTGCGCGTTGTTCGCTGGGAAGAAATTGTTGTTGAGAATAGAAACCATTAAAGCATTTATTGCGCTGTGACGCTCCCTAGGAAACTCAATTTCCAATATTTCTTCACCACTAAGTGAATAATTCGAAACGACCTTAAAGGAAAACTAGGCATTCTGATCCAGTTAGTTCAATAGGAAAGCGGGGGGATTTAACCCTTATTTTTATGCAAGTAAATTGGCGTTGATAGGAGAGTGCGCTCATAAGTTAGCAATCGAGTGATGATTTATAAATTGATAGAAAAACGTTTGCTTTTTGTCTCGATATTAACTTTATCAATGGCTTGCAACTTTTGGTTGTAAGACCAGTTATAGCGACTGTTTTTTACGCAATATTTGTTACAAAAATTCAACAAAGTAGTTTTTTATACATTTTTCTTGCATAAAACCTCGGATTGAATAGAATAACCAGTAAATGATAATTAATGCAGTATTGTGGCATGAGTATTCAAGTAAAGAGCATCAACAAATCATACGGTGATACCCAAGTTCTTCATGACATCAGTTTCGACTGTGAGAGTGGTGAAACCTTGGTATTGCTTGGCCCAAGCGGCGCGGGCAAGAGTTCATTACTGCGTGTATTGAACCTGCTAGAAATCGCGGACAACGGCGAATTAGACATTGCGAACGAGCAATTCGATTTTTCAAGCCAAATCCAAGAGAAGCAGGGGCTTAAACTTCGTCGTAAAGTCGGCATGGTGTTCCAGCAATACAACTTATGGCCACACATGACGGTGATGGAAAACTTGATTGAAGCACCAACCAAAGTTGCGGGTTTGGATAAGCAAGAAGCGATTAAGCAAGCGCAAGAAGTACTAAGGACACTTCAACTTGCCGACAAAGCAGACGCTTGGCCACTTCAACTGTCTGGCGGTCAACAACAGCGTGTTGCGATTGCACGTGCGCTGATGATGAAACCGGATGTGTTGTTGTTTGATGAACCAACAGCGGCGCTTGATCCTGAGATCACCAACCAAGTCGTGAGCATTATTAAAGAATTGAGCGGAACAGGCATTACCCAAGTGGTCGTGACGCACGAAGTCGATTTCGCGAAGAAGATTGCTAGCCACGTTCTGTATCTAGAGAAAGGGTACATCGTTGAACACGGCACCAGTGATTCATTCGTTAATCCGCAGACACCTGAGTTTGCCGAGTATTTGACTCACTAGATTTAGCTAAACACAACTATCAATTAAAACAATCAAAATTATAAGAATGGCCACAGGCCGCTATCAAACAGTATTCGGAGTAACAAAATGAAAAAGATTCTACTAGCTTCACTTATCGGCCTTGCTTCTTTCAACGCAGCGGCGCAAGAAGAAATCAAATTCGCAATGGAAGCAACTTACGCACCATTCGAGTACATGGATGAGAACAACCAAATTCAAGGTTTTGACGTAGACTTAGCAAACGCACTTTGTGAAGAGCTGAAAGCAACGTGTACTTTCCACAACCAAGCATTCGATAGCTTGATCCCTGCACTTAAATTCAAACGTTACGATGCGGCCATCTCGGCAATGGACATCACAGAAGCGCGTCTTAAACAAGTGAACTTCTCTAACACTTACTACGATAACTCTGCAGCATTCATCTCTTTCGAAGGCAAAATAGCAGACCAAGCAGCACTAGAAGGTAAGCGTGTTGGTGTTCAAAACGGTTCGACTCACCAGAGCTTCCTACTTGAGCAAATGACTGGCGTAACAGCGGTACCTTACTCAAGCTACCAAGATGCATTCATCGACATGAAGAACGGTCGTATCGACTCTGTATTCGGTGACACAGCCGTTGTAGCAGAATGGTTCAAGAAAGAAGACAATCTAACTTACGTTGGCGACCAAGTAACAAACCAAGAGTACTTCGGTAACGGCTTCGGTATCGCAATAAACAAGAGCAACCAAGAACTTGTAGACCAGCTTAACGTTGCACTTGCTGCAGTGAAAGCGAACGGCGAATACGACAAGATCTTCAACAAGTACTTCGGTAAGTAATTTATGGAATTAACGGGTTACTCTTTAGGGCTCGTCGAAGCAAGCTGGATGACTGTTCAGCTTGCATTCGTAAGCCTATTGGTTGGATTGGTTCTAGCAGTTTTGTTTGCAAGTGGTGAGATGTCTCGTCGTATTGCAATCAAATGGCCAACGACTGCATTTGTGACGATTGTTCGTGGTTTACCAGAAATTCTGGTCGTACTGTTTATCTACTTTGGTTCGACACAAGTTCTGTTCATGATCAGTGGCGACTTCATCGAAGTGAGCCCGTTCTTATCTGGTGTTGTTGCACTGTCACTTATCTTTGCTTCTTACGCTTCACAAACCATCCGTGGTGCTTTGAAAGCAGTAAGCAAAGGGCAGAGAGAAGCAGCAAGCGCGCTTGGTATCTCTCAATCACGTTCATTCTTTCGTATAGTTTTACCTCAAGCGGTAAGACACGCACTACCAGGGTTAACCAACCAATGGTTAGTGTTACTAAAAGACACCGCATTAGTATCGCTAATTGGCGTAACGGATTTGTTGAAACAAGCACAACTAACATCAGCGGCAACGCACGAAGCATTTACTTGGTACGCGACAGCAGCAGCAATCTACTTGGTCATCACTTTAATCACGCAAAGATTGGTAAAAGTGATTGATGGTAAGTTCTCTATTCAAGGTTTGGGTAACAAAGGGGCAATGGCATGAATCAACAATACCTCTCTCAAATGCTTGAGGGCTTAGCGACCAGTCTTCAACTCACAGGCGCTTCATTGCTGGTTGGTTGTATCTTGTCACTGCTGATGACGGTAACGCTAATCCTAAGAATACCGGCGATTCACTGGTTAACACGTGGCATCATCACGCTGTTCACCGGCACACCATTGTTGGTTCAAATCTTCTTGGTGTATTACGGCCCGGGTCAGTTCGATTGGATTCGTGAAAGCTTCATGTGGACTTGGTTAAGCCAACCTTGGTTCTGTGCAATGTTAGCATTAGCTTTGAACACCGCGGCATACAGCACGCTACTGTTCAGAGGTGCATTCAACGCCATTCCAGCAGGGCAGTGGGAAGCATGTAGCGCTCTCGGCATGGACAAAATCGCAACGCTGAAAGTGTTACTGCCATACGCTCTACGCCGCGCTGTTCCAGCTTACTCGAACGAAGTGATTCTAGTTTTCAAAGGCACGTCACTGGCAAGCACCATCACCATCATGGATTTGATGGGCTACGCTCAGCGTATCAACGGCCAAACTTACGACACACTCACCGTGTTCGGTATTGCTGGCGCATTCTACCTAGCAGTAAACGGCATACTAACGTTGATCTTCCGTCAGGTAGAGAAGAAAGCCCTAGCATTCGAAGCGGCGTAAGCTAGCCACTCACAAGTTTAACTAACGTATAAAGCCTGACATTTATGTTGTATAGATGGCAGGTTTTTTTGTGTTTAGGATTAGCACATCGAAGCGCTGTAATTATGTACAGTTTGATGATGTTACTGGCACAATCATACTATATGGAAAGTTTCTGCATTTTGTGACGTACTCAACTTTACCTAGTTTTAAGCTACTGAAATTAATTGACTAATAGTGGTATGCTTTCGAGTATATGAAACTAGACCGAATCATTCTGTATTTAAATGCAGAATAATTCGGTCTAATAGCTGTTAGCCCACAAGAGAGAAATAAAAAGTAGAGTTCGATGATCAAAGGTAAAGTTATAGAGTGGAATGACTCAAAAGGTTATGGATTCATTTCGGCATTAAATGGTGAATTAAGAGTTTTTCTCCATATATCAACGGTTCAGAGTAAAGGTCGACGCCCTAAGGTCGATGATGAAGTTAAATTTGAAGTTAACGAAGACAAAAAAGGGCGTTACAACGCCACTAATGTAACAATTCTAGGTTCCGGCTCGGTACCTTCAACAATCATGTTTAGCATTGTTTACTTAGTTTTAGCGAGTACAGCTGTGTTCATATTAGGTGGTGAGAAGCTGTTCATTGCAGCTTATATCCTGATGTCCATTGTAACCTACGTAATGTACGCAATAGATAAAAATGCCGCTCAAAACGGCAAATGGCGGACACCAGAAAATACGCTTCATCTTTTATCGTTACTCGGTGGTTGGATGGGGGCATTATGTGCTCAAAATCAACTTCGTCATAAGTCGAAAAAACAGCCATTTAAATCGATTTTGTGGCTGACGATATTCGTAAATATTGGAGCATTTGTTTGGACATTCACTCCATCAGGTTCGGTGTTCGTTCAGAACTTTATTAGCAATTGGTTCTAGTACTAGCGGTGAGATGTGGGCTAACAAACTGTTTAAGAGTGATTCGCAACGCGTGGCATTTTTACTATGCGTTGCGTTTAGTGTTTAAGGTGGTATGCGGGAGCTTCGGCATTGCGTTGCTCACACCTTAACAGGGCGTTAGTTGTTTTACCCAACTTCAGAGTAAAAGGAAGCAAGTGTGATCATTAATAAGAACTGGGACTTAGATGTTGCGTTTGACGTAATCAACGATAGGTATTATCCCGGCGGTTTGCAAAGTGGTCCTCAACGGAATAGACAAATTGAAACTTGGGGTCAACTTGTTGGTAAAACTAGAGCACTTGATCAACTCGATTCGTTGATCGCGAGTTGTGGTTCTATAAATAAAATGTCTCAGTCTGTCCGCATGAGTTCGGGGAGCATTAAAAAACTTAGAAAGTTTTTTGAGTCTCTGCCTGATGAATTGGAAATAGTTGAACAGAACATTCAACATAGATTTGTTGAGGGTGAGGTTTGTTCTCTAGAAGAAGATTTGACCCATGAGTTTAAAGAAGTAAAAGGACGTAATCCTGCAAAATCTATCCAGAACTTGGTGGACGAATATGTGGTTGCATTCCTCAACGGCTCGGGTGGTAGTATTTTCTGGGGTATTTGCGACGACGGTAAAGTAAAAAGTTTACATCTATCAACGGCGCAAAAGGATGAAATAAACAAAGTTGTTAACGCTAAAATTGGTACGATTCAGCCAGCGATAGACCCAACAAAAATTACTGTTAGATTTCACTCAGTAATTAATGCAGAGAATGGATATGTTTTTGAAGTAAATGTCCCCAAATCAAACACCATTGGTTTGTTTTTCAATTCTTCTGGTGATACTTGGGTTCGAGTAAATGGCTGTAAACAAAAATTGAAAGGTTTAGCTCTGCAAGACTACATTCTGGAGCGCATGCAAAAAAACAACTAACAAAGCATTTAAGACGGATTCTCAACGCTTGGCGATTTCAATCTAGGTCAGCTTCAGTGCTAAATGTGGCAAGGTTTAAGCTTGGGTGGTCGCGTTGTTCACCACTTAATGCGGCGTTAGTACGGGTTTGACACCAAAGGTCATAAGTTTTGGTGTTTATCTATTTTGGTGCTTGTATTTACACCTTTCAGTTAGTGCCTTTCACGATCTTTCCGGTGGCACTATATGCGGAGTGTTCGCTTTGATTTCACCGTTTACGGCTTCTAACTCTTAGCCTATTTCTTTGGCGTTTCTTCATTTTCGTGGTGGCTTTTGAGAGAGCCTTGATTACTTTTGGTGTGGCTGTTCAAGTACGAGGAAAGAATCCTTTTCTAATTTGAAGCCAGTGAAAGTAGGGCAGTTCAGTGCGTTTTTCTTCTAGCCAACTTTCGTCTTTCAATCGGGGTAAAGTTTTGTAGCTGCCCGTCTCACTTCAGTGTTCAAAGCCTTTCATATTATGCCACTTTTCAATATCTTGGAGTGCATAAATAGAAGTAGCGCATGTACTAACAAATTGCTTAAGAGTGATTCGTAACGCGTGGCATTTTTACTATGCGGTGGCTTAGGGTGATTAGGGCGCCATGCGGTAGCTTTTGTATTGCGTTACTCACACCTTAGCAAGGCGCTGACGGATCCCCTCATAATTTCCCTAGTCCTGCGTTGTGTGTGAGCCTTTGATATTCGAACATTCCCCATTGATATTGGGATTCATTAATTTGATATCGCCGATGATTTCGAACCTCTCTCCCTAGACGAGGTATGGAGAGAACTCGGCGGTGTTTAATGCTGTTGGCTTGGAAGTCAAAATGCCATTTGGCCTGTACTGCAATGAGGCCACTCCACCACATCAAGATTTCAGCGAGCAACGCAATAAGAAGCAGGATATCTAATCGCTTAGTACAACGAGTTCTGTTGTGACGAAGTGCGATCCCATAGGCGGTACTCTTTAGATCGCGGAAGGCCTCTTCTATCTGCATACGCTTGGCGTACAGATTGGTAATTTGTACTTCATTTAAGATATGTCTAGGGACATTCGTCGCGAGTAGCCACGGCTCCTTCGCACTGCGCTGGTAGAGATGTGTAGCGGAGTGTTTTTGGCTGGTTCTACTATGGCGCTGGGCTTTTCGGCCTTTTTCTAATCCCTTATAAACATAGGCTTCACAAGATATCGGCGATCTCTTTGCTAGTAAGCAGTGGCCAAGATATTTGGGTTTATGGACAGCGGTTGGATAAAAGGTTTTATTTGAGACCCAAGGTTTATGAGGTTGTTTGATTGATACTTCACCTCGGACACGACCTAACCAAAACCAGCCTTTCTCTTGAACTTGTCGGAACCAAGTATTTCGAAAACCCGCATCAGAAACGATGATTGGACTGGTTTTACTGGGTAAAATACTCTGCAATTTATCGAGGAATGTTTGGTGACTTTTCGGTGAATTATATTGGCCATACTCAAAAACTTGTTCAAAGATTGTGATGGCTCGACCATCAAGTGCAACGGATGCTCTTAACGTCATATAACGAAGTTGTTCACGAACATCAGACCAATCCACAAGGATCACAGGGCATGAGTTGGCGCCCGTTATTAAGTAGGCATGCCATTTATAAATTAGGTCTTTTTCACGATGTAGTTGGCGATTTCCAAGCAGTCTATCAACGCGTTTGATCGCATGTTTTACCGTGGTATTAGTTTCCAGTTTGCGACCTAGTTTAGTCAGCGTTAAGTCTGAGCCGTCAAGTACACTTTTTGTAGCAAGTATCAGAGAACTAACGCGTTTTTTGTGAATGGAGGGGCATTGGTTTTGTATGGTTTGTTGTAGAATCTGAATGTCGCGCATTGTTAACCCACTTGTTCGAAATGTGTGTTCAGCGATATTCATTAGATCAAAGACGGCGATGCGCGTCTACCTCATTGTTTTTACGCCTGATTATGAGGGGATTCGTAAGAGCAAGGCGTTATGTGCTTTAGAGGAAAATGATGAAAAATCGACTAATTTTAGCTTTATCTTGCTTGGTTTCTATCACTTCTATTGCAGGTGAAAGTGCCCCGATAGATTGCGATAATGCTTTAAATACACTCCAAATTAACCAGTGTGCATCAATAGAACTCGAATCAGCAAAAGAAGATCTTTCGAAATATTTGGACGCTAGCCTTGAACATAATTCGTATGACCCAGAATTAGTTAAAGCAATCAAAGTTGCTCAAGCTGACTGGCAGGCATATATGTCATCTCATTGTGATTCTGTATATACGCAATGGCGTGATGGCACAATTCGAGGTGTTATGGCAATTTCATGTAAAACTAAGCTAACTAAGCAAAGAACTCATGAGGTTTGGGAGAACTTTTTAACCTACATGGACAGTACTCCTCCAGTGTTACCTGAACCAAAACAGTAGGTTAATCTACCACGCACATAACAAAGCGTTTAAGACGGATTCCCAACGCTTGGCATTTTTGGTTTGATTCAACTTTAGTGATTACGGCACAATGGTTTAGGCTGAGTGGTAAGCGTTGCTCACCACTTAACGCGGCGTTATGTGCTTTCAAGGTTCAAGGTAAGTGCGAGTAGTCTGAATAGATTCTATCCAACACATTTTTAATATCAGCGGACAAGGAAGCGTAATGACTATAGATGACACATTTTGGCTAGCAGCCAAGAGGAAGGGTTTTGTTCGGTTCATAGTTGAAACAGGTTTACCATTTAGTCTAATCATGTTTATTGCAACTGGAGTCATTTACGATCAATTTGGTGATGGCTTTCTAAATTTGAACGTATTGAAACATTTGGTTGTTTGGCTAGTCGGTGGCGTATTTTTTGGTATTTACCAGTGGTATAACTTAAAACGGCGAGCGTCCGGACAGGTCTGAAATAGATAAACGTGTACTTGGGGATGGTACGCACATAACAAGAGACTATGGCGTCAATAGTTAATTTTTGGCGCTGCCTTTATCCCACATTACGCCGTCTCTTATCATTGAATTAAGTATTACAA
>NZ_LAUM01000015.1:0-107504 GCF_000972265.1 Vibrio sp. ECSMB14106
CAGAAGGTTAGCTACAGTTACATGTAACGAACTATTTATAATTATTGTAAAAGTGGCGAACTTTATCGTCAGAGTTACAAACTTTGTTGTCCACCGACATCAGCTAACAAATAAACTCTATTCGAAACGACAGCAGTATTTTCTTTAAATAACTCACTGTAAATAGCTAACGAACTCTCAATTAAGTTGAGGAATCCGTAAAACTTTTCAACATCATTGCCATAATTATTAACAAGAGATTTGAGCCTCCACAATTGCTCTTCCAACTTGTCACCTTTCTGCCCAGCGTAAATAAGAGCTTTAATATCTTTTCTTGTCTCCTTGTATGCTGCTTTTTTGAGTAAGGATTTCAGATAACGCATAACAATCGCATTTCGCTGATGGAGAGTAAGCGTTCACCGAGGTATCTTGACTTACCAGATCTGAAGAAACATATGCAGTTTATAGATCAAAAACGTTTGGGTACGGTCTCTTCGTCACAACAGCCGTGATGATTTCACTCAACACTGACATTGCCGATAAGCCACGCTTTTTACAGGTTTCGATGAGGGTATGTATCCTACTTCGGAATTTATCACCTGCATCCGAGGTCGTTCCGAAGCTAATTTTCCTTTGAATGACAAAACCTCTAATACATCGCTCAGCTTCATTATTGGTTAAGGAGATTGACGTTTTCTTGAGGAAAACCCACAAGCTCTCTCTATGTTTGAGTAGTAACTTGCATCGCCCTCTATACCGCTTGACCATCACACCTGTCCCTTTGCTCAACCAATGATCGAACGATTTTTGTAGCCTGTGCATTCGCCGCAAGTACCGTGAATAATCCAATTCACCTTGCTCATAACGGTGCCGAGTATGGAAAATGGCGTTCGTCAGCAAACAAAGGTGTTTGCCAATATAAGCGGTGTGGCCACCGCCACTATAATCCGCCATTTACTGAAGATTGCGCTTCACATGTGCCCAACATAACTGATGACGATCTGCGGCTATCCAGTTATAGCTTGGGCATTGGTCGCTAACCACAATGCCTGCATAGTCTTCATCGATGACTTTTTTTGCTGAGGAGGTTGAACGTGAATAGAGTATTTGTTCATAGACAAGGTCATCACTGGCCACTAACCAACACCAACGAAGGCTCGTTTCATCATTTCGGTGATGAGAGGTTTCGTCAGCATGAATCAAAGTCGCTTTCTTTAACGCTTGTTTTATCGCCTGATGCAATGGCGTTAGCATTGAAGCGACCTTCGTTTGCGCTTCGCTAATCGCGCCGACCGAAAAGGTTGTGCCAAGCTGTTCTTTAAGTAGAGATTGGATTTTCCGAACACTGAGGTGATATTGCCCGGCAAGAACTCCAATGTAACTTAATAAGTGCGGCCCTATAATCCCTTGCGATGCATCGTCAGGCTTTTGAGCCTTGACGGTTTCTTTACAGTGCCGACATTGACCTGAAAATAAACGGTATTCGGTGATATCGACAGTGGGTTTTGGAATATCGAAGACCTGATGGCGGTAGTAAGGGCCACCTTGAACATCGATATCAGACTGGGCACAGCAAGGGCACACTTCAGGAAAACAATCGATAACTATATCCGTTGCTTTCAGTCGTGAGAGTTTTCGTTGATGCCCTGTGTGGCCTTCTTTAGCTCCTCTCGAATTGCAACCACCAGAGCTTTGATCTTTTTTCGCTCATGCTTGTCCTTAGGGTTATCAGACGAAGGTGGTTTCGATGAATTTTTGGAGTTAGTAGCTTGTTTATCGGTAAGGTGGCGCAACTGTTTCCACAACTCTTCAATCAGTGCGTTTGCTTCGTTAAGGTCAGAGGCTACGGGCGGTTTCTCTTGATATTTAGGGGTTTTCTTTCTGCTCATAACAAACAGGATGAAGCACTGGAATGATCACTCAATAGCCAAGAATGGATCAAGTGCTGAATGTCACACTTTTTCTGTCAATAGGGGCTTGGTGAACACTTACGATGGAGAGGCACAAACCGACGTGTATCGCTACATTCCATATAAAGGTGTAACAATGTATTGATTACTAAGTCATTTACCAATTGTGGATAATCACCACTTTTTCTTCTCATTTATCACAACACCTCGCACTTAAAGAGTTGGTTTAGAACTGGTGTACCGAAAGTACAGTAATCGGTACACCTTACAACCTGTTCATTCTCGATTTAAATCATAGTAATATCCTTAAATATCAGTATGTTATGATTATTTATCTGGATGCAAAACAATCAAACTGTACTGCCATTCAATTCTAACATGTTAAAGGTACACTTGTTTGTAACTGTACCGTATTTGGCATACTATTGACGGTATACTTGATTTTTTTGAAGAGAAATGATTATGGAAAAGCGGCAACAAAGTCCTGCATTGACTTATTCAGACGTAAAAGGGGTCTGTGACCGTCTACATGCTTCCGGAGAAAAGATAAGCGGCAATCGAGTGATCGCAGAACTTGGCAGAGGTTCCAAAGGAACGGCTCTAGGCTTTGTTAGGCAGTGGCGTGAAGAGCTCGAAGCATCCCAGGCTCATTTAATGGAATCAATGGGATTCAGTGATGCATTTGCTGACTCATTTATGAAAGAGATGGGCAGGTTTCAAACTGCTATTGAATCTCGCTTTGAAGAAACGCTACGTGCTGCTAAAAGTTCCGAAGCAGAGGCTCTTTCTGCCTTAGCTGATGCTGAAAGCAAAATAGAGCGCCTTCAATTTGAAGTTCAAAAGAAAGAACAGTTGGCACAGGAACATAGCGAACAACATGCAGCGGCCAAATCATCTTGGACTACTACTGAACAGACACTGCGTGATCAACTAGAAGAAAAGAGTAGGGTGATTGTTGAACATCGAACTCAGATTGACCGATTAACCACAGACTTAGCCAAAGCGGAGATGCGTCTTGAGGACAGCAGTAAGCTGGTAGAAGAGGCTCAATCTAACCGTGAACAACTACGCTCTGAGTTAAAAGATATCCGCGAAAAACTCACCCAAGCAGAAACACAAAACGCGACTATAAGTGCTCAAAATGAAGCACTCCGTGAATCTTTAAAAGCAGAGAAAGAATCGTATCAAACAACTCAGGATAGAATTAACCATCTTCAAGAGCGGCTTATGCAATCAGAGAAAGGGTTGGGGCGACTGGAGACAATTAGCGAAGCTCTCGATACCGAAAAAGCAGCTCACGCGGCCACTTCAAAAGCAAAAAGCAAACTTGAATCTGATTTGAATTCCGAACGCAAAGCTCATATCAGTACAAAGAAAAAATTGTCGCAACTTGAGGTGAAAGATTAGTTATGAGCGAAACTAAATTGTTTGGTGAAGCTTTTAAAATCTATAACAAACACCAGCGTGTTGTAGTTCAGTTCCAGTATACAGAGACCCAAAAGGATGAATATCCTTCGGTCACAATCGAGATTGCGCCACTTCTTGGCACTGATGCAAACTGGCAGGAAAAAATTTCCGTCCAGTTGACAAGGTATGAGCTTACCAGCTTTACTCAGGTACTGTTCGGCCTTGCTCGTTTATCTGAGGGGGCTTATCACGGTTCTAAGCGTAACAAAGGTTTCAAATTACAACATAATGGACCCGAAGGGGTTTCACTATCCTTATCAGAAGCAGGGCAGGTTAAACAGTGTTTGTTTAATCCGCAAGAACGTACTGAATTAGGTTCATTTATCATTCGACGTCTTGCTATGGGATGGAAAATGACGGTTGCTGATGTGTTGGCAATACTCCGCCAAAGTGCTTTGCTTGAGAGAACAGCTAAAAAAACAGAGAGCTAGCGTTTTGAAACCATAGCGATCATCAGCAATATTACCCACCAAGGCATAGAAAATACAATTGTGGCAGACATAATAGATACACTGTAAAGCCAATAACCAACCACCATTTCGGTTAGTGGATAATAAGCCTCGAAAATGAAGACAATCCCCGTTAATAACACTCCTACGGCTATCGCTCCCTTCCATGCGCTCTGCATATCAGCTTTGCTTGGTGTCGAGTGAAACGCCACAACGCTGCTGATCAGCATCCAGAGCCAGAACTGAGGCTCCGAGCTCACGGAAAGAATCGCAATACCAGCACCAGAAATGCCGTACTGCACAGCATAGAAAGCATCTTTGACTGGATCGCCCGTTACTCCCATAGGAATTTCTACTATGCGCCAAGCCAGCGTATCCAATAAGCCTGGAAGCATTAGCTTTGTAGTTAAGTATATGACTGCACCAGCTCCTATCAAAGGAGCAATACCAATAAAGAAAAGCCCGACATTTTGCAACGGTGACAACACGTTCCATTGATGCTCGACGTATCCCAAGCGGCCATGCCCAGCTGTGTATTCAAAAAACTTTATTTTGGTTATTCGGTGCCGAAAAAGGAACGCCGCAATAGCATGACTGAGTTCATGAATAGGCACTCCAATAGCTGCTGTAGCTAAGTACACCCCCCGGCTGGCTTTATTGCGAAGTGCAATAGGGGTTAACAACTTTCCAATAAGGTTTTGAATAATGACCACCAGCACAATGGGCAGCAAACCAACTAAAAACCATGTCAGAAATGATACGAGCATGTTAAATTACCAACCTCTTACTTGCATTTCGCATTTGCTCATCTTTGATGCGAATATACCTTTGAGTGGTAGTAACGCTAGCATGTCCCATCATATCCTTTAAGGTCATGATATCAACGCCAGTTTCCAATAAGTCGTTCGCGTAAGTCCGACGCAAGTCATGAGGAGAGCAATGCTCTAACCCAGCTTCCATTCGTCTAGTTCTCAAGATTTCGTAGATTGCCTGATCTGTCATTCGACTGTCTTGTACATCATCATGTCGTCGAATTCTTGGAAAAAGAGGCCCAGGCTGTTCACCTCGAACATCATTAACCCACAATTTTAATCTTCGAAGCGTTCCGTCGGGCATAAAGGCCAATCGTTCTTTATTACCTTTACCCATAACTGTAATTGCTTGTTCTCGCCAATTTATATGACCTAGATCTAGGGCCACTATTTCACTTCTCCTTAAACCGCAGCCTAAAAGCACCCCAAAAATTGCACTATCTCTAACTCCTTTACATCGTGAGTCTTCATCACACACTTTGAAAAGCTGGGCAACTTCATGACGTTCTAGCGCTCTCCCTTTGGGAATTCTTTCGCCACGCACATTCTTTATTTGCTTGATATGGTGATAACTTTCCATATCAATCTGCTTCATTGTCCATGCTTCAAGAGCGACGCCTTTTAACCCAGCAAGATAGGTGTTAATGGTGTCTGGAGCTCTTCCTGCATCAATCAGCAAGTCAATAATACCCTGGACATGGTGGCGTCTCATTGTCCCCCAGTCACAATGAAACATGCTTTGGTTGCCCGTCATTTTGGCTACATTATTCAGGAAGTAACCCATTTTTTGACGGCTAAGCTTTGAGCGGAGACTAAGTAAATAGGCTGATGCCGCGTTAGTTTTTATACTGCTCTTAATCTGTTCTGCGGTGATCAGCTCTCCTTGTTGTTCCGCAGTTATTATGTTGTTAGCGTGATATTCCATGTTGGTTTCTCTTCTTTTCATGCACGTTGTATCGAGAGTAGGGGGCCACATTCACTAGTTATTTTTTAAGCCCTAAAGCTACCATCAATAAATCTACGAACTTCTGGGATATTGTTGGTTGCTTTTCTTCTTTAGGAGCTTTAGCAGCTTGTTCATATTGCTGGATCAAGGGTTCAAACCGTACTGGATTACATAGCAATTTATATACAGTCATATTTGGGCTCTCAATTGGTTTATTGCTTTCAAAACCAAATTGATCCACCAGGTATTTAGCAACAGCTCCGCTGCGTGAACGACCAAAATAGCAGTGAACGTAGATTTTATTCACTCCAGAGGAGATTAGTTGAGATATGAAATTTTTTAGTTTCTCTGCCTGTTCAGAATCAATATAAGAACAATAGCGCATTCGAAACTCATCTTTATGGATGTGGATAGCGTCTTCACTATAGCCTCCATCAAAAAAAGAATCTCTGTATATCAGCTCCCAGGAACCGAGTTCAGCTAAAGGTTTTCCCGGATCGGTGATAGAAATCATTGCTACTCCGGGCTCTGGGTGAATAGTCTCAGCCTCTCTCTGGCTAACAAAAATAACTTTTCCGTTACACATTGGTTCCTCTTTGAATGTTCTTTTGGGACAATAAAGTGGATTTAGTCTTTGTTTTAGTGGAACAGCTTTGTATCTGGCTGTTTTTTAATTGCTTTTACACTTTGTTCGTATGGTGCATTCTTGGTTTTGCTCATTGTTTCACTAGAACAGTGAATATCTGCTTGCGTCTTTAGGGTGGGAATCTAATAGTTCTTTGGCCTGGCGTTCACCTTCTGCTGTATTAACTGGAAGGGTTGTATAAACACCATAATGGCGCATGTCTACAATATAGTCTCTACAGCATAGAGCTACATTATGAACTTTGCCCTCTGCATCGAGACCACCAAAGGTATGACATGGCTGAGTAAACATTCGCTTGCACTTTGAGCAACGAGCGCTGTTTTTGCTGATCACTCTACTTAGAACTTTTTCAAACTTTGTTTTATTTAGCATATGTTACCTCCAGAACCTAAGCATCTTCCGTGACCGCGTAACAAATAAAATCCATAGCTCCTCGTTAACACCGTGCTCAAGAGTATGTTTTTTCATGTCCTCTTTTAGTTTATAGAACTCCCTTTTAAACAAGACATGCCGTATAAGGGTAACTGCAAAACCAAGAGTTGAAAGTACTGCTGCTACTAGTGCCATTTCAGTTAAATACACGATTTTCCGCCTCCGTACCTTGTTGTGCCGAAATATGAAAATAAAAGTGTATAGGTAAAATAAAGTTTGCCAACATACAACTCTATGTAGAATAGAGTTCGCCAAAATGGATAACGCCACTGCTAAACCACCCGGTATATCATGGTTTTAGAATAGGACGGCTATCGTTCCTTTTATCCACTCAAAAAGGTGCTTATACGTGACTTTATGCCACTCGTGCGCGAAAAGTGAGTCGCAAACTATTCGACCTTTAAATTTTACAAGCTCTACTTTGGAAAAGGTACATTTTCGTAAGTAGAGAATTTAAGGTTAATATTACACCAGTTATTGGTGTTCTGGAACAATAAAGTTTGTCTGTGACCTGCTTAAGGAGCTTCGGAAAAAAAGCAACTTATCTCAGGCTGACGCGGCCAACCATATCGGTGTTAACCAATCTTTCATTTCCAAGTTTGAAAATGGTCATACTGGGATTGACCTATTTGATGCATTAGCTCTCCTTGATTTGTATGGTATCGATCATGTTGATTTTTTCTATATGCTTGATCAGTTTAAAAAAAAGGAGATTAGAAAAGGTGCTCTACTCCACTACTTTTTATCAAGAAGCTAAACCTAATTACTCCAAATCCCTTTCATTAGATTAAACATCGAGTAGTTTAAATTCTTGCGTTCATCGCCTTGCGGGTAAGGATGCTTGTCATGATGTTCTTTAGGCACATCTGAAAGTAAAGTGTCCATAACAAGCCAATCACAACTTATTCCTTTGCTTATAAGTGAGTCCTGGACAAAAGCTTCAAAAGCCCTGGCTAACATCTCGCTTCTTTCTATCCAGTATTTTCGCGCTCCCTTCTGGCCTGCCAGTTTCTGTGATTGATTGAAATACTTAGTACCAGAGCAAAGTTGCTTAGTAATGATATTCCTCATAAGGAGAATGTTTTTCCTGAACTTATCAGGTGCGTTTTCCATGTCTACGCCAGTAATAAACTCACTGATCAATTTACCCTCATATCCTCTAGACCTTGCCAGAAGTGCATCAACTCCGTGGAACCACTCGTGAGAAATTGCACCAGGTCCACTCCGCCGAGTCAAATTGATGATATTTAGGTCTGGCTCATAATGGGCGCTTGCTTTCCCCTGCCCCCTTGCGCCGAAAGCTATGCCAAGTTGTCCTCCAAGCCCTATCCATCCGTCTGGTATCTCTAATATATGAGCTAATACCTTAAATGCATAAAAGCTATTGTTTACAAACAGTTGACGTTCTTTGTCTGGCATAGAGCTCCCAAACTGAACTCCTCTAAAATTGAACGTGTTTATGAATTGTTCTGGTGTAACATCATAGCTGAGCTGTATGTTTCTTATCGTTTCGATTTTCTTTCTGGGGATATAGGGCGATACATCCAAATTCATGTGACAACGTAACGCATTTATAGCATCCGTTTCACTTTTGAATTTGTTAGGGAACTCTTCTGTTTCTTTATATACAAACCGTTTTCCTTGTATCGAGCACAGTCGGTAGAATCCCCCCTCGAAGGCCACCGGAAATAGGTCAACATTGTATGGCTTGATTGTATAAGGCCACCCTAATTTTGGCAGCAAATGAATTAAAGATGATTGTCGTAGCGTCAAGGCAAACGGAGTTTTGTAGGTTCTATTTTCACCTCTACCAACAGCGTACAATGGGTAAACATCTCTAATATGTTGCCTACCAGTTTTCTTAGGGATACCCATCCGACTCTGAAATCGTTCCGGTAGCAACTTTACATCATCATTGTCAGCTACGTTTTCAAACAACTCTTGCAAAACAAGTAGTGATTTTTCGTATGCGTTTGTCCATTGCTCTTGACTGACAGATGGCTGAGCTGGACGGGGGTTATTCCTCCAACCAGAATAGTAAACCGATAAATATGCGCATACTTCAACTGACAGACCATCATCACACAATTCTTGCCAATTAGGTTCCGGCCAAATTGATTTAAGGCTAATGTTTGTGTCGCCGTTATCTTTCCCTAATACCAAATGCTTCTTTGCAAAAGGTAAATACTCTCCGGTGTCGTCTAACTTACCCATATAATAAGACTCTTGGTTCTACTATAGAATAAGGGTGGGATCGAACTTTAACCACTGAAAATAAAAGACTTTATTTTATTGGGAACTTTTCAAGGTAATCACGATCTGATCATGAAGTTAAAAATATGAGAAACTCGTGCATGATTATCATTGAGCAGCTAAAAAAAGTGAAAGATACCCGTTCGCATATCAACCAAGTGTATCCTGTTATGGAAGTGGCTTTCTTGGTCATAACCGCCATGATTTGTGGTCAAAATAAGTGGACTGATATTAAGGATTTCGGCGAAGGAAATATCGAGTGGTTGCGTGAGTATCTCCCCTACGACAATGGTCTCCCCACTCGGCATAATATTGCCGCGATAATGAGAACTGTTGTACCAGAGACGCTCTTGGAAGCGATGGTAGGCTGGGTCAATTTGCACAGAGAAAAGCATGCTCAGCCCATAATCAGCGTTGATGGGAAGGTTCTAAAAGGAGCGAAAGCAAGCAAACAAGAACACCCTCTCTATATGGTTTCGGCATTTGACGTAGATGAAGGTTTGACTCTCACACATCAACCTTGTGACGGTAAAGGTATGGAGCTAATAGCGATAAAAAACATGCTCGACGCTTTGGATGTCAGAGGGTGCTTATTAACTGCTGATGCGCTTCATTGTCAGGTTGAAACACTGAATAAAGTGGTTGATAAAGGGGGTGATTTCTTAGTGCAAGTCAAACTGAATCAGCCAAGTTTGTTAGCAGAGATTGATGCGCAGTTCCAAGACTATTGGGCTTTGCCAGAAGAACAACAGGAATCGTATATCACTGAAGATAAAGGGCATGGAAGAGAAGAGATTCGTGAGGTTTACGTGCTTCCTTCCTCCTTCAGCGAAGAACTCAAAGATAAGTGGAGTGTTGTAAAAAGCATTGTTGCGGTGGTAAGGGATAGAAGCATCAAAGGGAAAGGAAGCTATGAAACATCGTACTACATTTGCACAGACCATTTGTCTTTAGAGTTAGCCTCAAACGCAACAAGGAAACACTGGCACATCGAGAACCAGCAGCACTGGGCTTTGGACGTTATTTTCAAAGAAGATGAGCAGCGAATTTACGCTGGGGACTCGGCATTGAATATGGCTTGTTGTCGCCGATTTGTGCAGAACCTCTTCAGGAAGTCAGAAGGGAGCGTGTCTGTACCAAGGAAGATGAATAAGGCTACGTGGGACAAAGATTATAGAGCAAAAGTTCTCTTTACATCAGCTTAACAAAGTACGTTCGCGCCCTTACTATAGAATTACACTTATACACCAGAGAACACTTAGTTAACTAACGCGGAAATGCCCAATCTCGGCAGATTAATAATGCGTAGAAACGAAAAAACCCCACCAGCAATGATGGGGTTTGTTTGATCTAATAATGACAGTTCTAAGCTGGGGTGTGATTACCCTTTGGGCCCTTGCTATCACCTTCTTTTTGTCCAGCGTACCAAAAGATAACACCGACAGCGGCAATCGTAACGATTAGGCCGCCAAGCCATATCCAGAGTTCCATACGTTGCCTCCTATTCATCTACCGTTGATATTAGCACAATTACAGCCCCTAAGACGATCATAGCGGCACCTACCACACCAAATGCTATGGTTATAGGAAGGTGGTCTATTGCCTCAGCTCTCTTGAGTGCTAAACCTAGCCCTGAAAAAAGCACCAGGGCCAAACCTGCGGTTCTGAGCAAAACGGCAAGATATTTACCGACTGCTTCATATTTCTTTTTCATTTAGCTCCTGAATCTGATACGGAGCCAGCCCTATCAGGGCTTGGCCCCTCAAGGGTTAATAATCTAATCTACACTCGTAGATTACTTGGATAACTCATTGCGAATAGCGATGAGAAGATCCTCAGCTTTCAAGCCATGACCAGACACAGCGCCAATAACCTGTAAGAGATCGTCGGTTTTCTCGTTACTTTGAATGGCTTGAACGACAACCTTAGCCATCGCTGGCAGTAGTTGCTGTTTAGATTCACTTAGCTGCTCTGCAAGCTGTGAAACGACTTCGACATGGTTAGTCATACATTTCTCCAAGTTAGATACCTTTTAATCCTGCCTGGCTAGGATAAACAATACTGGCACGTTTTATCTCTTCTAGAAGAGCATTAAGAGATTCACCCTTTAAGGCAAACCCAACGAATTCAGCGATGTCATCATGGCTATCTCGCCATTGCATTGAGCTTTCAAAATGTTCAAGAACCCCATGCTTTTGCATGATTGGCCGTAACATCTGATCTCTCAACTCACAGCATTCTTTGTATTGCGCATATCTCAATCTGCGTTGATAAGCTTCCTCGGGAAGCTCCTCAATTGGACCAAGGCAGCAATAAGGAGCGGGATAAAGTATTGTCTTTTCACCGTTTGAGTTACTTTTCATATCTCTATGAGTATGCTTCCAGATCAATTGTATTTGCTCTGGTGTTCTAGTTTGAACTCCTGGTTTAGACATGGTTAATCTCCAAATAATAGGGAGGAGATTCACCCCTCAGGGAATGAATCTCCCTGCGGGGTTAAGTTTGAGCTACAACGGTTAATTGTTATAGCGACAGATGAGAGCCCTCTTCATGAGCGAGCATTATTGTGACGTCAGCCATGATCGAATCTGTTTTGATCACAACCTCCGTCGGCTGTAGTAATCCATCTATCGGCATAGGGTAATACAGACGGATGACTCTCCAGTTTTTATTATCAGTGAAAGCTACCTTTGTTTGAGCGACACATAAACGCAAAAACATTAGCAGGTAATCTTCCTCGGTATATTTACCATTCTCCTTGCAGATTGCTTTTGCAAGAGCAGGGGTAACAGCTACGTTGGTTAAAAATCCAGCCTTCTTACCGAGAATTGAGTAATCAACGATAATACCCTTTTCAATTGCTTGTTCGCGTACTTGAGTTGGGTTCAATTGAAGTGCTTGGTTCATATGGTGTACTCCTTTTTAATGGGTACACCAACCCCAAGAGGGTGATGTACCCTCGTGGGTTATAAAAAAGTGAATTAATGCTGTTTATTTTTGGCGACCAGCTATCGCACATCAGCGCTCAAGGCACTTTCCTAAGAAACCTGTTTAGGATGCTTAGGAAAGCGAGGGGTTTCCCCCTGCGCTTTTGAACTATCCCACGTTAACGACAGGGATACTTGCAACATTGACATTGAATACCCTGTCTATAACACTTTTTGCGAACTCAGCTACGGCGTATCCAATTGCCGAGTCCTTCTTATTTACACATATTTCAATTCGGGAAAAAGGAGTCAGGGGCAATGTTTTGCCTTTATGCTCAGAGCTATATTCAACAAGACATTCCCCATTTTCATCAGTACAAACATAAAGTTTATTGTTTTTAATCAAAAACCAGTCTGTAGCAAAACTATCGTGGTAAGTAAGACTACTAGTTTTTGTTACAACGACAGCCTGATAAAACCTTTGAACCTCTCCACCAGAAGCAATGTGTTCAACAACATTAATATAGTGGTATTGATATCCATCAATATTGCTATCGGTATCAATAATCACTTCCTGCCTTAATGAAGTGTTAAAAATATACTTAATCATTGTTATCTCCTTAGTTTTTAAGGAGAGAGCCCCTAGAGGGCACATCTCCCTCCAGGGTTAAACTGAAAAATTAATATTTATTCATTCAAAGTTAAAAACCATCGCTTCATTGGAACATTAACTTCAATCATTCCATTACCACAATAAGCTCCCCAAAAGTTATAAGTAGTCTCAAACATATCGAACTCGAATAGTGTTTGAATATGCTTATCAGTAATGGGGTTAAATGGTCCACCGCAGCCAACATGCATCGCTATGCCATAATCTCGCATATCGAAATCATCTAGGTTTTTTCCACCCACAGAAGCTATCAAATTCTCACCTCTGATTTCACCTTCACGTAAAAGCAAAACTGCTTCTTCGTAACTCGCATATTGTGTCGTTAAATTCACAATATGCCCATGCTTAGGTTTGTGTTGTTCCGATAGTGATTTCAGTAGTTGCTTCACACTCTGAAATCTTGCGTAAAGCCCTGGCGTGAATTGTCCTGCGAAAGTTAAGTTCGGACAGATCAACTCAAGCATGTCGTCAGGTATAGAACTAAGCCCCATTTGCTTTGCAAGCGGCTCAGCTTTTTTCATTGCTTCTTCAACTACCATTGGGTTTCGAAGATGTTGCGGCATATCCATAGTTATTCTCCTTTGGTGAGACGAACAGACCCATCAGGTTTGGTTCCCCTCAGTAATTAGATGGTCCGGTAGCTAAAATGCTACCGGAGTTTATTAACAATCTGAGCTGCCTGTTCTGCAAACGGCCCAGAGTAATGTATGTCCATTTTTTTTGAACACCAGACAGTTCCAATTATTAATTGGTTGAAGTTTCTGTCTTTGTAACGTTGACGCATCAATTCTAGATAGGCGCTCTCATCACCTTCCCACCCCAAAGGAGGTGAGAAGGGACAAGTAGCTTCGTTACCTGGCTCAGTGTTTACTTCTGCTAGGTTATACACGCCCATAAGCACCAGCCCTACGCGCAATAAACTCGCGGAGTGTACTAATCGGCGGGAATCCCATCTGTCCTTGAGTTACCAGGACATCGTTCCAATCTATACCTTTTGCACGAGGTGGAATGGGCAGCTTAGGTAACAGCACATGAACTGTATATCCTTGCTTTTCAAGCTTAGATTTCAGCACATTTGCGGAGCGTTCCCCTGTTAGCGACTTATCCTTATCTGCAAAGATAACGACAGTGTGGATGTCTAACTCGTCTGGAACTTCAAAGTTTTCCAAAAGAGTAGCATTCACTGTGGACCATGTAGGGATGTGAGTAGCACGGAACCCAGACAATGCTGTTTCCAAGCCTTCTGCCAAACCTAATACTCCTTCTGTTGGCATACCTAAGCGAACTGCACCGCCAGTGACACTCAATCCATCAGGAACAGGCATCATCTTTTTAGCGCATTCTACTTTGGCCTTCTTACCACTTTTGGTCAGATATGTACGATGTAAAGTAACCAAGTTTCCTTTCGCGTCTCGGATGGCTTGTACTGCGGCTGGAAATTTTCCAACCTCATTACCATCTTCATCGTAATAGGACATACTTGGGTGGAATCGCAGGCTGTCTGTCTGTTCTACTACATCATGTGCAAACAAAAGTTTGCGATTGACGAAATAGGCACGTAACGGCTCAGCTGCTGCACAGTTAAAGGGCAAACATTCATTCCAGATCTTCTCAATTTTTTCACAAAGGCGAGCATTGTAAACACGTTCGCGTTGAGCTCTCTTTTGCATTTCCTCTTGAAGTTCCATCAACCAAGGCTTTGACTGCTCAGCAAAGAGCGGAACAACCTTGCTTTCTGAATGTTCTTGTTCAACTACGGCTTCTTGGTGATGCTCAACAGGGCTACATGAAGAATGATTATCCTCATGTTGTTCTGTCGGAACATTTGAATCAGCCCATGACTCTTCGTTATAAGAACCAGGAGCAGAGTGAGAGACATAGCTGCTGTTTGAAACCTTTGCCTGCGCTACAGACTCTGGTTTAGCAGTACGAACACTCTTAGTTTTCACTTCAACCAACCACGTATTGCGATGTGTTTGAACTGGTTTCTCACCAATGATCTCTCCAGTGCCTTCTTCAAATACAGGCTGCATTACGGTAACAGCTTCACGTCCCAAATTTGTGAGAGTGACTTCATCACCATATACAGCACCGCATTCTCCGATTGCTCTTTCTAGATCAACGCCCCAAATCTTACGTTCATTGCCCGTTGATAAACGAATGTAAGCAAAATAGCTTGGTTCATTTATCGGGTCGTCCTGGTAAGGAGCTTGACCGTGAGCAATTAAAGTGCCCTGATACTTAGGGCGACGATTTGGATCGTATTTGGTGTTATTCACTTTTGCCGGAGCAGATTGCTGTGCTCGGCGCGGTGAACTTGTATTATTGGAGCTTTGCTGACGCTTGAAATGCTTTGGAGCCATCAACAAGTCACCAACTTGCTGTAGGCATTCAGCAAAATCCCACCCTCTTGCTTGGTTTAATAGCTCAAAGCCATCATGCCAAGAACCGCAAGAACAAATAGCACCACCTGTTTCGTGAGCATCTTTGAACATACGGAAGTCTTTTTTGCCACCATGAAACGGACATGTAACATGGGACTTTCCCGCTTTTTTGAGTGCTGGTTCCAGTTCAGGCATTAAATGCGCCAAAATGAAAAGCCATTGACCCTTAGCGAGGCTACGAACTTCGTCTGCTTTATAGAAATATGAGTTATCCATAGTGTTTCTCCTTAGCTGAAACCCCGACATCGAGGCTTCCCTAAGTCCCCCGTATCAGGGGCTTTAGGGAAACCCCGACACCGGGAAAAAATAGCCAAGGAGGCTCCCCTACCGGAGATGCTCTCCCCGGCTGGGGTTTGATTTTGGGCTATTGACCATTAACTCTGCGTATGGCCTTACCCAAGAAGGATTGCATCAGGTGATTACCTGATGATTTGAAGTAAGTTAGCCAGTCGATCCAATTCCACTTAGCGTAATCATCAAGAGATGGAGGGTTAAAAGCTCCCCAAATCTTACTGTTTACGCCTTCGCGGAGAACGTAAGCTACTTTCTCGATTACTTCTTCTTTACTCATTAGAGTAGAGATTTTGCAAGGAGGCATCATAATGAGGCTCTCTGCTTGTTCATGAGTAATCTTCTCTATGGTGCCAGCGTTGATATCCACGACAAACGCTTTGGTTTCTGGTCCTTGTTCTGACCAGATCCAATACGTTATATGAACGGGATTAACGCCAAGTCCGACCGGAACGATTTGAGTTCCAGAAGGACGCAGTAACCAAACGAATTTACCGCTTGGATTGCTTTTGAAACGTTCGAGCTCTTTACCATCAATCTCCAAATTAGATTTGAAATGGAGAGGTAGTTTTTCCGCATTCGAAATTTCAAGCATACGTTGTTGCAGATGTTGCAGAATTGCAATGTTAGACATAGGTGTACTCCTACAGTTTGCAGGTACACCTGGCCCATGTCGGGTTGGTGTACCCGACTGGGTTATGAAGGGTGAAAGAGAACTTTCACTTAAATTGAATGCTGTTTGTTTTTAGCGACCAGCTATCGCGTCTTCACTCTCAATGAGAGTAGAATTCGTCACTTTCCGTTAGGTGCTCTATAACACCTAAGGGAAAGTGGGGGCTTTCGCCCCTCACTGTTAATCATCGTAGAAATATCCTTGCTTGTCACACGACTCTGATGCCGAATAGGCTTCATATCGCGCATTTTCGTTAAACGAAAATTTCAGAGGATAAGCAATTGAAGGCGGAGTTTGCTTTGTTAAACGTCCATTCCATTCATGCTGTTCCATTGTGCCAGATACTCCATCGACGGTGAACATTTCATCATAACCATTTATCTTTACAATCGGGAAGTCAAACAAGCCAAGAGCTTCTATCACCATCACCTTGTCTGAACAAGCATAAACTTGCTTGTTCTTATCTCGGTAAAAATCAAAGCCACAGCTCAGATAAACCCCTATGATCCGCAAAGTTTCGTCATCCATTCCAGATGCAATGTTCTTATCTAAGTTTGCTTTTGCCAGCCAGACATGGGCGTTGACTCCACCAAATATGCCATAGCCCTCGTAAGCATTTTCCTGTAATGGTTTCTGACCATGAGGTTGTAGTAAGTAAACAGTGCGAACTTGACGTCCAGAATATACATTCGAGATGCTTTCTTTTGAATCACACGTTTTCCAGCTAAAAAATCCCATAGTGTTTCTCCTTCAATTATTTAAATCGAAGGGGGTTGCCCCACAAGGGGAGCAAGCCCCCCTCTAGGGTTAAGTAAAAATGTTAGGCCGCTTTACGAACTAACGATTCCTGCATTTGATGATGTTCTGATATAGCATTGTTGAGCTGTATTTTACGAACTTCTGCTATGGCATTACTGACCAATTCGCGGCGGTAACTTCCATAACTTCTGTCATTAACATCTATAACCAGGCCACCTATAGATTCAGATGCTAGTTCCTCTTCCGTCTCTCGGTCGAGGATCTTAGCTTCCAACCTCAGATAGCGCTGCTTACCATCAACAATATCCTGTATTGTTTGTAATGCTAACTCTTCGTCCCAGCATCCAATATCAAAGTCATGCTCGGGATGCTCTTTAAGCTGGACTGTGTAGTCAGCTGTATTAAACTCCCAGGAAACAACTTCTTCGTATGACGTACCTTCCACCAGCGCATAGCCTTCGGCTTCAAGCTGTTGAGATGTAGATTTGATGTCATGTTCGAGACGACTCACAAAGTCGTTCCAAATGCTTTGCCATCTAGTGATGTGCTCATCAGTCACTTCACCTGTTACCAGACCAGCGGCACGAATCGCTTCAAAATGCTCCTCAGAGAAACTTTCAAAATCGACTTCATGACAAAGATCCATGCAGTTATAGTGGCTGTACCGATGCCCATGAGAGTTTCGCTCAATCGACATTCTGCAACATCCTATATCTGCTTCCCTTAATATTTCCAACATAGATAATGCTTCTTTACGAACCAAAAGGTTTTTTACGCGAAGTACGGCGTTTTCACCTGCTGTATTTGGGTCATAAATTCGCAGCATAAGCTTCTCTAGATCATCCTCATCGAGGTTTCCATAGAAACTCATACCATCACCTTGACAGTAACTAAGGCTGTACTCGATTGTCAGACCTTCTGGGTAGCCAAGTTTTTTCAGTTGGTTATTGAAATGAGTTTTAATCATAGCTATCTCCTTGTTTTTTTGAGGAGACACCTCCCCCTAAGGGATTGGTGCCCCCTTAGGGTTTTAATGATTTCGGATTTAATAGTTAAGCACAGATGTCCAAAAGACCTTTCCGAGCGATCAACTGATGCTCTTCAAAGTCTTCCGGTGCAGAAGTGTCATAACCTTCACCATCGCTGTAATCTGGAGTACCCAGCACGATGATGTTGCCTACAACAGGTGAATCTGCACCATGTAATATACAACCGAGCTTGATACCGCTACTGAACAGTCCTTCTTCATCAAGATAAAGACTGACTGTTTTTCCATTCGATAGCTCCCAATCAAAGCTCTGGACCATGCTACAGCCGATTAGCTTATACATAGTTTGTAATCCGTCTTCTTTTGGAATATCGACTGGAGTGCAGCCTTCTGCGGTTATTAAATAGCCTTTGTTAGTGGCCTTAGACATTGCTTCATCACAAATTGACATGGAATCCTCCAAATATGTCATTGAGGGACACCAAGGCCCCAAAGGGGCTTTGATGCCCCGTTAGGGTTTAAAGATTGGTTTACTTATACGGTCACAGCGTCGATATCTAGGTATTGGCGGCAACCTGTTTTAGGGTGACAGCGGTGGCGAAAATTGTGCTTACCACCTTGCGTACCCATGTATTGCCAACACTCTCCAGTAACTGACTCTTCACAAACCGCGTCGCCATTATTTAATGGATGTTGGGCCAATTCGTTCCACATTTTGTCCCATTCATCTGTATTTCTTTGTACTAGTTTGAAGTCATTATTATTCATACTTCGGTACTCCCAACCCACTGCTTTCCAAGGTATGCCTCAACTCCCATACGGGCCCATTCCGAAGAGATGGTTAACATGGAAAGTGTTTCATGAGTCCAAGGTGCAGTTGGCTTGATTCGTTTGAGCTCTTTGCCTTCGAGATCTGTCAGAATAAGATCTGATTGTTCATTTCCAGCAAGAATATCTGGCTCTCCCGGACGCTGATCAGTAACAAATTTGATGTAGCAACCTTCGTCATCGCTACATGACAGCAATTTATCTACTGACAAGTTAAGTCCAGCACCGAACCATTGATCTATTGCTTCTATCTCAGGGAAATCAGATTTCAACTGAGATACAACGCCAATCATCTTGTCGAGAGCATCTTGGAACTCCAGCGCATTGCCAGCTGCCACTTCAAGTTTGCACTTGATATATGCAGCGTAGGTATCGCAGGCTTTCACCAGTTGCTGTTCATAGCCACCTGGTGAAAATGCTTCCGCGACTGCACCTTGAAGCTCCAAAGGTAGCGTGTGAATTAACTGCTCCTCAGCAGCTTTTTCAAGTCGCTCGAACTCCCTCGCCAAAGTGTCATTAGCCTTTTTTACTGGCGTCACAACATCCTGACAGAGAACTTCGGCTACATCATGTAGTGCTGCGTGGGAAAGCATTTTGGCAAGATCGACCTTGTTCCCCTTTTGGTTTGCGACATGACCAGCGAGAAGAGCAAGCAACGTAACGGTAGCACTATGCTCCAAGACTGATTCAGGCTGTACTGAATGCATCAGTGACCAGCGTTTTATCAATCGTTGACGCAAAGCAAGTGCTAGGAATCCATAGTTTGAATTTGACATAGTATCCTCCAATGAAGTTTGAAGGGTACACAGTTACCACATAGGTCCCGTGTACCCATGTGGGTTAAGTTGTGAGAGTCCTTGTGGACTGTTCTTGAGGTGTATTTTCGGCCTGACACCGAAATATTTAATCAGATTTCTGATGGAATGTATTCCATTCAGAATGTAGTTGCTGCTTGTAGGCCAGCTACCTTTCAACGTCAGCAAAGCCGACATTTTTTTTAGTCTATCGCCAATCCAAATGGTTCACGAAACGTCTATTTGCCCTTTTAGGGCGTTTGGTTCTCATAAGTAAAAAACCCCAGCAAAAATGCCGGGGTTTTTGTTTACTAAGCCACTAATGGAAGAGCCAATTGAGTTTCATCTTTCAGAGCATCTTGTTCCTTTCTGCTAAGGATTACGCGGTTCATACGAACTATCAATAGCGAAATGTGTCGTAACAAACGTTCTGGTTGTCTTTTGGACAGTTGGTGGACCCAATGCGGATAGTCATCGAATGTTAATGATGAACCATCTTCAAGACACTGTTTTGCTGCCTCAAATTCACTTTTTATAGCCACCATGATTTCACTCAACCATTCTTGCCCAATGGCACTATGAGCAGAGGCAACCAAGTCAATTGCCTTGCTCTTCGTTGCTTGGTAATAGCGGTATATCTCTGGTCGAGACTTACTTTCTTTCTCTACTTCTAAGAACATAGAAAATGCGTTGCTAGCTAACCAAAACTGATCACGAAGTGAGTTGTACCACTGACTTCTTGTTTCACGTTGCTGGGCATCTTCTTCGGCTCTTAGTTGATCTTCAATCCATTGCCCAGTGAATGTTTTATTCACTAAATGAACACGAATCGTTAGATCCAGATTCAACCACCATCTTACTTTTGCAATTCTTGCTTTAATCTTTCGAGCCACCAGCGCCTTGTACTTTTTATCGGTTAGTACTTTCAGATCAGGGCGAGAGGAAACACCTTCCATCGTTTGATAACCGGACAGTCTCATTTGATGATAAGTTTGTCCTCTTTGCATCATTTTATGATACATAGACCCTTTTCCTTTAGCGAAGCTGATCGCACCAAATCGCAAGTAAAATTGCGCGGCATATCCTGGTGTGTACATCCCAGATAATACCTTCTCTCTTAATCGAGGATATTCTTCCCATAGAATAAAATTGGCTGCATCTGCTTCTACTACAACCTCTTTTTCTTCTGCGAAGCTTACCACTCGTCTGACACCATCGTTAGTGTTGATAACCCTAGCTGCGCGTGGGTCATCGCCACCATCAAAGTATGTCATTTCCGCAAGCGGATCTGATAGACCATCAAAAAGACTACCATCCCCCCACCTATCAACCTTTACCCATAACGGTTTCGGTATCGGTGTTCTCGGGACTTCTTGTTGGTGTACTTCATCTTCCAGAAGATCAAGTTCTCCCATAGTCCAAACTCGATGATAAATTTCAAGAGCATGGAACGGCTTGTCATTGAAATGATGGTAAGACCACATAAAGTCGATATGGCAGATCGCAGACTCAGAAACAATTCGAAACTGCGGTTCGGCCATACGTCGATTCCATGCTGTGTCTTCAATTAAGCCAAGGTTTAACTTCTCAGCTACTTCCATAGCTCGCTTAGCCTCGACATAATCCATTGATACGCAAACATGCAACAAGCGCTCTAGAAATTTCGGGCTATACACATCAGGTTGGAGTTTAATGTACCCCCCCTCGTATATTGTCCGACCGATGGGATGTCGGTCTTCCCAGGCATACCTCCGCTTTGCTAGATATCTCTGAATACGATTGAGTCCGGCCATATAACCAAACTTATCTTCATCAGAAGACAGCATGTTTTGCATACTCTTATCGAGCCCGACAGCTTGGCAAGCCCAACAACCGAAACGGGCTCCGCAAGCTTCACTCTTACGCTTCTCCGCAGCTCCAATAACACACTCGCCCGTTGCTTCTTTGTAAAGCTGTGCAGTAGTGTTATTACTCGCTAGATAACTTGGTAAGGGGTATTTAGCATCGGCTCCCGAGCTTAATAAAAAATCCCACACATCAGACATCAGCCAGTGTTTGATCACATACAGTTCTCCACCGTGCTTAGTGTTCACTACTTTTGCTGCTGAACCGCCAAATTTGGCAATATTTGCAGCGCGAGTAGAGCTTTCAGAATCACGGCTTCCTAACATCAAGCAAACCTTATTTTGAACCTCCTTAGGAAGGTCTTTAACGTAGGCAGCTTTAGCTCTTCTTGCTGATGTGATTTTCAGTTCCTGTGAACACTGACGCGCTGAACTATTGGAAAACGTAGGCAGTCCACGTCCAGTAAGCACCCTTCCAGTCCAACTCTGTGTAATACCTGGATTAGCGATCACGATATTAAGAGGAATCGCTTCTTTCTTAATAAACCGTTCTAACGCTTCAAGTTTCACATCAGCAAGCCAGCGAACTTCTGGGTTCTCTATCCCGGTATCAGTGTGTAGGATAAAATGATGTTGGCTAATACGTTCTCCATTTCTAACTGCCCTTACCAGAGCCATCAAAAATAGGTGCAGTACTGTCTCAGAGTCCTTGCCAGATGAGTAACCAAGCATCATGGTCCACCCGTCTAGCAAAGCTGCGTAGATTGCCTGTACTGAACTTTCAATCAGCTCAGACAAACAAGTATTTCTAGTGGCATCTCGGAAGTTTAGTTCTTCATCTTCCTTGAGTGTTTGCCAAACTTGATCCCATTTATCCCCTTTTGCAATCAATGAAGACGCATGAATAACGGGTGTTTCATCAGCACAAACTGACGCAAGCATGTCAAGTTGATGTTGCATAGTATCCTCCGTACAAAGTATGGAGGGCGCACGCCCCCACAGGGACATACACCCCCGTGGGTTTGATATTGAAATATTAAGGAATGATCGGCAGCCAATTATAAATGCGATATGCAATGTATAAACAAGGCACTCCAAATACGAGCCCCCAGAACTGCGCTACTGCATATTGTTTTGCATTCTCAAACCATGCGGCCATATCGGTAAGTAACGGGGGCCAGTCAAACGAAATGGCGACCAAAAGCGGCACCAAAACACACAAACTACCCACAACAGTCAAAACCGATACAATAATATTTCGTTTTTTATGATCGTATTGATACATAAGCTTATTTCCTTCTAGAGTGGGCTCAGAAGCACCCTTCTGGAGCTTCTGAGCTTTTGGATAGGCGTTAGCCTAAAATGATGGGAGTGATCCCAGTGAAAAAACCAAGAATGCCGAGTAATGCGCCTACCACTCCAAGACGGATTGATAAGCGAATAGAGAAGTCAGGGTGGAACCAGAACCACTGGTAAATTTCCCACCAGCGAGCTCTCCGCATTTCCAGTGAAACCTCTTCTTTAAATTTCACTCCAAGAGCATCAACGGCATCGTAATCAAGACCAACAGCATTTTTGGTAATCGACATTGTTCCTGGGTTGCCCATTACATATCGAATTACTTTTGTGCCGTTATCGGGGTTATAGATCACTACTGGCTCACGTCGAAAGAAACGATTAGGATCTTTTCTCTTTGAGTCTACGTTTCGGTTATTTAACCGGACGATATTGTGACCTAAACCTGAATCTTCCATTGGAAGACGAACTACAGATTCAATTTTCATAATTGTCATCTCCATGTTGAATGGAGATAGCCCCCGGCAGGGACTATCCCCACGCGGGTTACAATAAGTACTGTTTGTTTTTGGCGACCAGCTATCGCACATAAGCGCCAAAGGCACTTCCCGAAGAATCCTGCTCTAGGATGCTTGGGAAAGTGCGGGGATATTCCCACACTTACCGCTCATTGAGCATTACTCCTGACGCATCTCATTCTTTGCTCCTTGTAAGGAGATCACATGCGTCGGATCTTCTTTATTTATATCAGCCCAAACCCGCAATTGGAGATTTCCAGCGTTGTTTTCTATCAACAATGGAAATCCAACGTTATCCTCAGAGTTGCAATCTGAGTAGCCTTTAGCACTTAGCAAAAGCTCACCACCGATATTGCCTATCTCAACCGAGGCCGAGACTTTATCACCTAACCCATCGACCAGATCGGTTATATCAGTTTGCAAGGTTGGTTTGTCAAGCGAGTACATCTTTTCGCATAGCGTGTCGATCTCTTCTCCGCTCAACGGCTTTTCGTCAGTAAAATGAGTAAGTCTTGCAAAGAAATCAGACAATTCCTTTGGGTTCGATTGCTCCATCGTCTCCTGCATCCAACGTAACGCGGCCAAAGCCATATTTAGTTCTTGGCTGGTTAATGCTTTCATTTTCCTTCACCTTTTAGTTGTGGGAAAACAAGTACCCAGAGGGCGCTTGTTCCCCCTGGGGTTAATTTACATGCCAGATCAAAGGTACTTGAGCCCGGCTGTTTTGGGATATGTAATGTCAGCAGCTTTGACGTCCGTCAGCAGAGCTTCCAGAGCTTCACCCTGTAGAGTAAATCCAGCAAACACCGCTACGTCGTCGAGCTCGTCACGCCATTGCATTGTGCTATCGAAGTGCTCGATGACACCATGCTCCACCATGATTGGCCGCAGCTTCTCATCTCGTTTCTCACAGCATTCCTTGTACCGGGCATAGCGTAGCTTGTCCTGGTACGCATCCTCAGGCAGGTCTTCGACCGTTCCGAGACAGCTATAAGGAGCTGGGTAGACGATGGTTTTCACACCATTTGAGACGCCTTTCATATCTTTATGAGTGTGCTTCCAGATCAGTTCAATTTGCTCTGGAGTACGCTCTGTTTTATTCACTTCTGTCATGACACTACTCCCTACTTGCGTGAATCTTTACTGGTGAACTGTTCAAACGTTATAGACTCAATCTTTTGAATCTGTTGGCGTAAGGATGCTAAGCAATCGTGCTTAGCTCGCTCAAAAGCATCAGTCTTGTTGCGCTCGTGTGGGCGAGGCAGATAGTATCCGTCGATCTTCTCTACCGCGCTTCGTAGTGCATATCGGTTTAATTTAGTCATTTCTCTCTCCAGAGTTAGAGAGGGAGCTGTGCCGCACAGGGCGTCAGTTCCCCCTGTGGGTTTGTGTTAATAGGTATCAGACAATTGACATGCCGACTTGTAGTTCACCTTTATAGTCTTTGGGAAGATCTGCAAGCTCCCAAGACATACAAGGCGTTGATACTGGCGTGGTGATCATACAAACATTGTTGCGAACGATGTAATTATAAACACCCCACTCGGCATACTCAGGTTCTCCTTCTTTTGATAAAGCCCATTCGTTACCGAACTGGTCTTCACACAAGTAAACATCGAATTCTGAGTCATGCTCATCAGCTTGTTTAACAACTGTCAGTTTGTGTACGGTTGCAATTTGATCGAATTTTGACATATCTATATCTCCATAAGTTTTTGGAGATAGCCTCCTGCCGGAGAGCTATCCCCGGTAGGGTTATTAGTAATGCTGTTTGTTTTTGGCGACCAGCTATCGCACATAAGCGCACAAGGCACTTTCCAAAAACGTCTCTAACAAACGCCTTTAGAAAATGTCAAGAATGACACCAAGAGGTAAGGATGCAGAGCTATCAAGCTCCGCATCCACCTTAGAGTAAGTTAATTCATAAAGAACAATGAATTAAAATACCATTTTCACTTTTCGCTGCTTCAACTCGCTTGTTTAAACGAAAATCGAAGCAAGCATCCAGAATTTGTCTTTGAAGATACTTAACAAGCTCTCCTGCACTTCGAACTGTTTCTCGTGAACCATTTAATGGCTCAACAAAACAATCATCGTACCAAGAACACGCATCTGGATTATCATGGACATACTTTTTCAACATGCACCAATCTAATGGAGATATAGTTTCTCCCTGCTTAATATTTCCGACGATGCCTTCTATACGTGAATGAATCACCCCGGCTTCGTTATAGCCACTGGGTTCTTGCATTTCGTCATATGGCCCATCATCAATATCGCCACAACCAGCCGGACAGCAATTTGCATCTATGCCGTGGGAGCAATAATGAACGTCATCATTCCAATGCTCTTCATGGCTTTCAGTTTGCTGCTCCGCTGTAATGACTTCGTAACCGTAATTTTCAGCAAGCTTGATAACCTGTTCTTTAACTCCTTTAGGTAAGTCGAGAACAAGGTTATCAATCGCATCTATATACCGGTTTGCGAAGAGTTCATAAATCAGTCCACATCCTTTGTGAGCATCTTGAGCAAGCTTTTCAACCTTCTCAGGGTAATTATCACAAGGCCACTGGTTTACCTTTTCAAAGTGGTCAATTAACTCATCCAACTCCCAAAAGATATTGTTTATGACAGTACCGAAGACCAAATCGTCTCGGCCAGCTGCGTTACAAACAGTTTGTATGACAGAATACATATCACTTAAATATGTCACTCTACCAGCTGGACCATCTACAAATTCAGGTTCAAGCTCATCCCCTGTTGAGTGGTAAACAGCTGCACATTTTAGAGCTTCCGTATACGAACCGTGTTCAGCACGATAAATAGATAATTTACACATAGATTTCTCCTGGTAAGGCTGAGGAACCCCTTCTGGGAATCACCTCAGCTATTGGTAGTGTTAAGCGGCCATAACGCGAATTTCATCTCCAGCCATTTGGATTGGAATTGATTTTGCTGGTTGATTTCCGCAACTTGTGTCCGGACCATCCGCCACAGCGAAATAGACCGAATTGTTCATTACATTGATAGGCATACCCAAGGCTTCACCTGCTGGTGCGAGCTTGAGCATTCCTGATCGTTCGATTAAAGCCGGAGCCCAGTGGAAGTCTTCGCCGCCGATATAAGGCTGCTCGGTATCCACCACTTCGACTAGTACCGGAGTCTTGTCCACCAGCTGCCAGCAGCTTCGGCCTAATTCGTAGGCCAGAGCTTCAAACGCAGGGAAGACAATAGACTGCCCCAGGATCTGATGCGCTACCGTGTCAGATTCCCCCTCAATCAATTCTGACGGGATGCCTTTCACTCGGCAGTGCTCCAGTGGAGTAAGGATTCGAGACAGTTCAGGTTGTTCTGGATGAACAATGAACGGCTCGGTCGAACGGCATTTCGCGTAATCTTTCCCAATTGTCCCTAGGTATGACTCTTCACCTGTCAGCAATTGACGGCTAAAGCCTTTACCAGCAGCCTTGTCACGTTTTTCTTTCTCAGCCAGATAGTCGAATGACTTCCAACGCTGTGAATCAAGCTCAACAGGCTCCAGGATGTCTTGGATACACGCTTCTTTCTGGCGCAGCGGCTTAACCTCTCGAATATCGAACGTGTCGATACCAACAGATGTGCCAACCACACACAGACGTTTGCGACGTTCAAGAACTCCAAACTCATTGCCATCCAGGATACGCTCCTGAATGTTGTACCCCAGAGAGGTCAGCACTGACCGGATTACTTCCATGCTCGCAGTCTTCTGGTAGGTATCAACGTTCTCAATTACCACCATTGCTGGATTGAGAGCTTCGACAAACTGCAAAAAGTTGAAAAACAGTGCGCCAGCTGACTCATGCGATTCAGCGTGACCTCCGATTTCACCACCCCATAGTTTGTTCTTCGAGCGCCCTGCCCGGCTGGCACCAGTGCATGGGATACCTCCTACCAGCAAGTCAACCTGCGGTGGCTTGCGGCTGAGATTTACCGACTGAATAGGCGACTCAATCACAATGGATTTGTCGTCCCACAATTCGGTGTTATTGCGAAGGGAAGCATCCAGGTATTTACCTTCCATCTCGACCGCAACAGCAATTGAGCTGTTGATCCCCGACCGTTCCAGACCAGAGTGGATAGCTTTATCCAAAACGCCGCCACCATGAAACAGGCTGCAAACGCTCAGAGGCTCTCCATTCTCCAGTTTGGTGAACAAGCGCTCTACCCGCTCAACAACACGTTCATGCTGATGGTGGGCAGAAATAACGATTGTCCCTTGGCGAATAAAGACGCGAAGCATCTCAACGCCATCGAACAGTTCCGCCAGCTCCTGAGAGCTCACGTCAATGATGGGCATAGTCCGACCATTGCGAGTACGTTTACTCACGGTGAACTTTCCCGTATCGCATACCCGGATAACAACCTGAGAGTCCTTTAACACCAGATCATACTTTTGGCCTGGTTCATAGCCTTCACGAGCTAACTTAGCTCCTTCTAGCCATACTCTTTTCTTACCGCGATGCTCTCCGAGTTTTGTATTTACGATGGTAGCCATATTCATTTCTCCTGAAATTCAAGGGCCACCAGAACCCCTTAGGGTCTGGAGCCCCAAAGGGTTAATTGGTTATTGCGTTGTTTTTGATTTCAACGACAACAGTTGCATCTTTTGGGATTGGAGCTCGCCAGCAAGTTACGCGCAATGGAGTGAAAACGTCTTTAAAATCGACTTCCACATGAACATCGGGTAAATCTGCTGTAGGGTTATCCATATCATCTGCATCAATGAGGACAGCGCCTTTTGATGACAGTTTATTTGCTGCATTCAATATTTCGATGAGCCACGTAACCTCTCTTTGAGAAGGCATCTCATCAGGAAGTTGAAGAACATGAAGACTGTTCTTCCAGAACGGAGCATTGATTTCATTGTAACTAGGCATCAGTGTATCCTCTTGCATAGAAGGTACACCTTTCCCAACCGGGAATGATGTACCCGGTTGGGTGAATAGATGCTATTTATTTTCGGCGTCTAGCTAACGCACTCAGTACACAACGGCACTTTCCTATAAGTTCTACACTCCACTTTCACATGTGAAAGCTAAAACCTTTAGGAAAGCGCCGGATGAACCGACGCTTTTAGGCTTACTTATCAGTTAAATCACTTCACCAGACAAGCCTCGCACAGCTCTGTGATAAAGAACCTTGTGAGGTGTGAATGTCGTGTTAAACCATATCGCCTTTCCACTGAAAGCTGAAAAAATCCAGCCCCCCGCTTTAGCTCGATGATTTATCGCTTCTTTTTGTGAATCAAACTCAATAAATTTAGCGGCCATAGGTGTCTCCTTAGATAAAGAGCACACCTGTACCCTACGGGCACAAGTGCGCCCGTGGGCTAGTGTTTGAAATGAACTACCTCATAGGTTTAGGCAGATTCTTGAAGTTTAAGGTTGTCGAGGCAAATTGCATGATATAAGCGATGTCTCTGATCTAGGAGGAAATCCTGATCTGGCCGCCATGTGCTGCGATTGTATTCCTCAGTAAAACCGTTATAAGCGTTTACTTCTGCTGGGGACAATTTCTTACCTGTGTACACACAGGAAAGCCGTCCTACCTCGACAATAGACTGTTTGGGTAGTGGGGTATTAGCCTCTTCAACAGTGTATGAGCGCTTTGTTCGATGGTCGATAATCTTGGACTTTAATTGCTCGTGATTTAGACCTCGTAACGATATATACATGCCTTTCTCCTAAATTAAAGGAGCGGAACTATCCCATAGGACGTTTCCGCCCCTATGGGGTTTATATTTGTTTCTTGATTATGTATTTGTATGGGGGAGAGGTTACTTCGCTTTCCACAAGTTGATGATCCATGTGGCGACAAAAGTCAGGTATATCTCTCGTGGTAGCTGGGTCATCAGCTTTCACTTCGAGTGTTTCTCCTGGCCCCATACGACGAATTGCACGACGAACCACCATTAATGGCTCAGGGCATCGCAATCCCATCACGTCAATAAACTGATCTACATTCATTGGTTATCACCCTTGCCTATAGCAGTCTAATCACGCGACAGAAGACTTACTGTTTTCTTCGTAGCGCATTTTCGCTTGTTCGTTTAAATCAAGTTCACCGTCTTCTAGCTTTAGAATATTTTCTAGAAGATTGGCTTTGTGCATTAAAAGTTCAGCAACAGCCTCATCAATATCCTCGATTATCTGTTTCTGTTTTTTGATGGTGTAGCTATTCAGTTCTTCAACCAGAGGCCACGCTACACTCGAATGAGTATTTAGTGTGGGATATTCTGCTTCAACCTCACAGACAACGCCATTGGCACCTTCTCGATAGTGTGGATAGCCTATACGTAGACCAACACATCGGTCTAGTTTGGGATAAACACAGAACTCCAAAGGGGTGCGATTAGTAAAAATATCGTTAGTGTTTTTAGACATGATCTTCTCCATGCAATTATTGGTTATTGACGGAGAGCTCCCGACGGGAGGCTCTCCCGTCAGGGTTGATATATTGCTGTTTATTTGCGACGTCCAGCTAACGTACTCAAGCACCAAAGGCACTTTCCAAAAAAGTCTCTATGTACGTACAAACTGCTTTGGAAAGCGAGGGGGCATTTCCCCCTGCGCTTGTTATTTCTACCTTATAGTTTCCTACAAGGCTACATCGTGTGATTCACATTGTTCGATATTCGGCCAATAATAGATTGTACCTTTGCCCATTTGATCTTGACGTGGTGTACCTAGAAATTTGAATAAATTTCCCATGCAACTTGCCACTGCTGAAAGATCTTTTCCTGGGGGGACATCTATCCCAAGACAAGTACGACCATACATAAACCGTCCAGAATATGAACGAACATGGAATTTAGTTTGCTCACTCTCAGGTTCATCTCGATTTACCTTATCTACAGCAAGTACTACCGCTTTGTTTAGAACGATAGTTTGACACGCCTTATCAAGCTCACCGAAGCGTTCAACGTCGATACCACAGAACTTATCAAGTCCCGAGGCAGCATCATGAACAATCAGTTGCTTGGTGTCAGCCAATTCATTTTCCATCGGCTTCCAAATGTTTTCAGCCTCTTTATCAATGAATTGCACTACCTCATGCCATGACCAAAACTCAACATCATCTCTGATGGCACAATGTTCAGGTTCTCGATCTTGCTGCATACATTCCAGCAAAAGCAAATAGCCGTCATACCATGTTCCTTTATATTCATTATTGAATTTAAGGACTTGTGCAGCGGCCAATCCAATTGCTTTCTGTTTCAGTGAAGTAGTCATTGTAATCTCCTCGAACTTGGAGGAGTCCACCAGCAGGTGATCCCCCTCCTGGTGGCTACTTATTTCTTTTAGCTAACTGTCTGAGTGTGTATTGGCAAAGGTTACGCACTTCATCAGGGTCGTAACCAGATAACACACAACAGGTAACAAATGAAAATGGATGAACTTCATCAGAGTTCAACCATTCATAAGCTTCATCTTTTGCTTTTTTACCAGAGCGTCCGTCAGCAAGGACATTTAAGCTATACCGCAAAAATGCCTCTCTTAGCTCTTTAATCTGCCCATCAGTCCAAGTTTCGATTTCAGTTTCAAACTCTTGCTCGACTGTACGTTCAGAACATGATGCTACGATTGTTAAGGGAGTAACCTTTTCAATCGGCTCTTCATCATTTTCTAATAGCAGAACATCAAAAATGAAGGGGAGTTGTAATTGTGCATCGTAGGTTAATACGCTTGCAGTATTCATGGGTTGCTCCTAAAAATTTAATTGAGAGGCAACCCACTCCCAAAAGGGCATAGGTATGCCCCTTTGGGGTTAAGTTTCATATGTTAAAATCCAACAATCTGAGAGTTAATTTGCTCTTCCAGCCAAAGCTCCAATGATTCGAGCTCTTTTCTTTCCGACGATGAATTTGCTTTTAAAGCATTACATCTAACGGCCAGCTGCATCGAGCGAACTTCCTCTACAGTTTCCACGTTGTTTCCAGCAAACATAACTAGTTGCGAATTTGGCATGGTCATAACTCACCTCCCTGAGTTTATAAGCCAGTATCTAATGCCTAGGCGTTAAACCAATCTGCGGGACATTCAATCACCGCATGGGTTACGACATCTCGCTCTGAGTAACCTTGAACCAAAGCATCGGTACACTTCTCAGGAGAAGTACCTTGAGGGACCAACAATTCAAGATGAATTCCATCCGAACCAACTAAATCATCCCCGTAAGGGAAGCCATTGATCGTTTGGTTGTGTCGCTTACACCATTTAATGATATTGGCAATACGACCATGCTCATCTTGACTAGCTATTCGTTTATTCAGCTTCATTGGACACCTCCTGACATGCACCTAGTTCTACCATGCTTTGCATACATAGCTGGTTCATATCCATTGTGAGTGTGTCATTTATGGCCGAATAAACGATCCCCTCTTTCGCAAGTTTTAACACCTGTTTCAACAGAGAAAGAATAGATTGAGCCTCATCGTCTATACGATCTGCTATATCTTTCCATTCCCAATGTTCAAATGGTTGCCATGCAGTTAAATCGGGCTCTTCACCTTTCTCAACGCATTCTATTAGGTACTCGTAAGCCATGAACCAATTGTCAGCACTTCCTAATTCTGACAGGTACTGAGCAGTTGCTTGGGCGTATGCGAGTTCTTCTAATTTTGGCTTGGTGGTTAAGGACATTCTTAAACGCTCTAGAGCTTCTTCTGCATCATTACGAGTTAAGAAGAAGTGTTCTACAGACGAACGGCAACGTTTGCCTTCCGCATAGTAAAGAATGCTTTCCTGTGTACAATCTGGAGTGGCTAAACCGTACTCCTCAATTGTTACAGGCTTGATGGTTAATGACTCTTCACACAATTCATAAACAACAACAGGGAAAGTGCTATTGCGGTAAAAATCGTGATGGTATTGATTGGTCATACATATTTACTCTTTGTAAAGAGGAGCCCAACCCGTAGGTTAAAGCTCCTCAGGGTTGGGGTTAGATATCGACAGTTACATCTGACGTTGCTGTAGCACAGCAAGGCAAAATTTCACCATCATTAAGATATGCTATAGGTTCAGCACGGTAAGAAATGTTCCCTCTTACCAGCTTGCACCGACATGCTCCGCAATACCCATTTCTGCATTGCGACTCAATAGCGATACCTTTTCTTTCTAGTTGAACCAGTAACGTACTTGTACTGGCTGGTAAGTTGACATGCATTGTCATACTCCTTATTTGAGAAGCATGACTCCCAGCGGGAGAACATGCCCCGCCAGGGTGGTTAATAGATGAGATTTTGCTGTTTATTTGCGACGTCCAGCTAACGTACTCAAGCACCAAAGGCACTTTCCAAAATAGTCTCTTTGTAAGTTCAGACTGCTTTGGAAAGCGAGGGGGAGATCCCCCAGCGCTTATTACCCTTAAACGGTACGTACTCCGATCTCTCGGTGTACTAGAGTATTTCGACATAAATTCGAGAATTTTTCTAATGTGGAACTGCCCATTCTAGGTGTCAACATTAGCTTTCACTCTGTTAGGGTATAACCCCCAGAATCCACTCGAACAAAATATCGTTCATCTTGCAGCACTTGACGAACCTTGGCTTGCCAGTGTTCGTTTTGTCGGTGTTTCGCGTAAGGTGCAATTTGTTGGTAAATGGCATCTAACGATAAGGTTTTACCTTGTAACACTCGACGCAACACTGCTTTCCATGTAACTCCAACCATATTGGCCGCACGTTTATCTGCTACTGGGATAAGCGAAAGCGATGATGATGCATTTTGCTTTTTGAATACCAGTAACTTTTCATGGGCGATACGAACCAGCTTACTGTTATTGCTGTAGTTGGTCCGGTCAGAGACACAGTTGTGTTGTACCTTGATGATCTCATCAACGAGTTTACCTGGAGCCAAACGCTCAACCAGACTGGACAAGTTATAATACTCGCCTTTACGTCGAAGGTTTCCCATCAAAATACCGTAGTGACCTCCCGGTTCACAGGCATCATGTATATTCATAATGGCTAATTCTAGAGCTTCCACGAACTCTGGCAACGATAGACGGCTCATATCCCATTTATTGGGTTCGCCATACATGTTTCCAGAATATTGAATCATATCGGCATAGGGGGGTGCCACCAAATAAGGTGGGCTGGCTCCCCAAGAAATGCAGACAGATCATCTCGCAGCAAATTAAACCCCTGATGCAAGTCTGTACCAATAAAACGAACTTTGAGTTCATTTGCCACATCAGTACTGGTTCCTCCCCCAATACTAGGGTCAACAACTAAGCCATTAGGTTTCATCATATATGACTCAATAAAGTCTTTAATGATGTGTCCGGTGCAATTACCTCGATACTTGTTGTCGCCATAATGACCACGATTCGGGTAAGAGCAAACAGATGTAGTAAACATGGTGTGTCCTCCTTGTGGTGGGCACACCATGCTCCCTTTAGGGGCAATGGGTGCCCCTGTTTAGGGTTAAAGGTTGTCGGTGTACCATGCATCAAGGCTTTCGTAATCCTTACGATATATCTCCTCATTGGGAGCTGTCATAAAGACCACATCACCTTCACAGTAGGTACACAATTTGAGCTCACGCTCGTTATACCAGAACGCACTATATGACGAGTCTTGATGAGCAATTCTCCAAGAGTCGTTCAGGTAGCAATTCCAAAAGGTTAGTGTATCTCCTAGTGGAAAGTGACTACGTTCGATAATCGAACCATGCTCTGTTTGTTCTGGTTTAACTCGTCCTGTTTTAAGTCGCTTCTTAATGATGCGTTTGGCACGATTCAGCAGTGCAAATAAGCGAGCATTGTCACTGCTATACCACTGTGGATTACGCTTATTCCAGTAGAATTTTGCGTGAATCTCACCAGATAAGCGCTCCATTTCATTACGGTTTAAAGTATCTAAGAAACGACGCATTGCCATGTCGTGATTAAGCGTTGATTCTAAGGATGCGAGTGTAGTCATTGTGATTCTCCAGTTAATAGAGACCACTGCCCATTCAGGGCAAGTGGCCCCGAAAGGGTTATTTAAGGACAAGTGAAATTTGTGTTGGCGCAACGTTTAACTTGAAATAACGCTTATTAGCTTTATACGCTAAGTCAAACCAACCTACCGGAATGGATACGCTGCCATCATCACCACCAAATATCATTCGAGCAGTTTCGTAAAAGTCGTCATCTTTGTCAGGATTACATCCGTGAGCATAGACAACAGCACCTCTTGAGCGAGGACTTTCTTTTACATCTGCGTTGTTCAGAAGATACAAACCTTGATCTTTTACCAATAGCAACTGCGGTTCGACTAAAGACTTGTCTATCTGGCTGGAGTCCGGCCATCCAAAATCTTTGTGTTCCTCATCGTTTCCATTGGAATCAACAACTTTGCCTGTTTTGTATAGAGCAGGCTTAAAGAGGTCATCCATTGTTGGTGAATAACTTTTCGTCTTATTAAGCTCATCCACCAGCAGTTGTACTTCTTTCATGTTAAATTTTACGATTGCCATAATGGCCTCCATTAAAAATTGAGAGGCCAGCAATGCCCTAGAGGCTTTGATGGCCCCTTAGGGTTTAGGATTTAATTTATTCTACAAATATATTTAGAGCGCGTTTGATATCTAACTCAAACTCATCCAAGCATGGCATTGATGCATCCATCTCGTCATACCCTTCTCGCTCTATAATTCCCCAAAAACAATCTGAAAGATTATCAACCAAATCAAATAGTTCACTTTCTTTCCACTTATTTGGGGCTCTTTCTATTTCGTCAACACATCTATAGATGAGGTTTGAATATGAATAAAGATCTACAACAAAGTTATCTTCACCATAGCCAAAACAATCTCCGATATTGATGTGGTTGTCCTCTGCATGTTTCAGTACAGCGGTAGTGAAATAGAAATGGTATTTTGCTTTATGTGCGTTTTTTGTGCTCATGGCTGTCTCCATAAAATTGAAGAGGCAACCAACGCCTACCAGGGCGCGATTGCCCCGTTAGGGTTAATGTATTAGATTCGGGCTTCCATAATCTGGAACTGCCCTTTTGTCTCTGAGCATAACTCTTTGAGAGAGCTATACAGTTGCTCTGCCGACAACATTGGTTTACCCAAAGCTTTCATTGCCTCAAGTGCATTTTCAGCTCCATGCTCCCCTGTTGCGTCAAAGACGTTGTAGTGGACTTCACCTATTGAAAGAATGTTTCCGCTCGCCTTCACACCAACCTGCATTTTTTCAACAGTTAATGTGAGTCGCTCACTTAAAGAACCTGAATGAACACTTATTGTCGTATCATCATGGAATACGCCGTTATAGATTTCATCAAAGTTGATCATGATACTTTGGCTGTATTTTTCGCCAAAATAGAGTGTTAAGCAAACTTCCTCTAGTTCCGTATCTGTCACTAATGCACCATTAGCTTTAATCAGATACGGTCCGTCGATTACAGCCTTCATATCGTCATGAATTGCGTCGTATACATCACCTGCCGTCAAAGTACCATTTGGTTCTTTTTGGACAGATTTAATACGTGTAAGCACTTTTTCATCCGACAATTCAGAACTGTTATCTGTGAAGTAGTCAGGTCTCAAGTCTTCTTCTTGGATTTGATAGTATCCTTCCGGAACCACCCACTCCTTCCAACCTTCAACCCAATCTGTTTCAGTGTAATCACTCCAATCAGGACTTCTATCTCGGTTAATAACATCGAGAACCCCATCAGTAGTCCAACCATAAACTTTTTGGGTTTCTAGGTCGGTAACGGGAATACGACGCTCCAACGGAGTTTCAATGGACATCAAACTAAGTTTAGTTTCATGGATTCTGAACACATCCCCATCTAATTCAATGAGGCTTTCTGGGTCCGTTAACAAGCTGTGTTTGCCTTGTGCAAGATCCAGAAAATATTCCACCCCTAGACTGATAGTGCTAACCAGATAGTCAACACTATCGACAAGCTCTGCGCAGGTCTTGAGATGAGATGGTAACAGTCGGCCAGAAAGGCTAATTCCCATATCAGAAATTTTCTTCTCTGGATTTTTGATTGCTACGTTTGCGGCCACACGATATGCCTCATAGGCATCTTGTGCAGTAGGATAATCAAAACCCTCTGTCAAAACGCAAAGGAAAGCTGATTGTATTTTCAAGTCAGTATCAGTGTGAGCGATAGTCATGGTTGTTCTCCATAAAAATTGGACACACCTATGCCGTCGAGCAAGATGTGCCCGAGGGCTGTGATAAAAAGTGAATTAATGCTGTTTATTTTTGGCGACCAGCTATCGCACATCAGCGCACAAGGCACTTTCCTTGAATCTCTCGACTTTCACATGTGAAAGTGAAAGGCTCAAGGAAAGCGCCGGGAAACCCGACGCCTATTTCTGGTAGTTGGCCCACCAGGTTCAAAATGTGTGTGAAGTAAAAGCCCAGATAAGAGACTGGGCGTATTAAATGTTATTAAAATATTGGGAACTGGTCATGAACTTGAGCATCAGCATCAATTTCAATCATGCGATACCCAGCTTTAACTGCCGAAACTAAGATATTGTGAAATTCTTCCCCCATACCGTTATATCCAAGATTGTTCTCAGGTTCATCGTACAGTTTGATGAGCCAGCCAGTATTTCGACCCATTATCATATTGCAGTCTGGAGCATAGGATAGCTCATTTAGTGCTTCATGCTCATCTAATGGAATATGACAAATGCTAACACCAAGCGTCTTATACTGATCGTTAGCCGCAGTAAGTGACCATTCAAAAAATGGATACTCAATGTCACCCTCGAATACAGCAATCATTCTAAAGTCGCGTTCAGGTCTGGTTTTTTGCAGTATTTTAAGCTCTTTAATGGCACTTTGCTCACTTAGAACCGTGCAGGGGTTGTCAGCGCGGTCAATGTTGTCATGCCAATTACGACCATGCTTATCTTCAATTTGATACCCAATAATCATGATTAAATACTCCCTAATAATATACAACGCTATCCCCCTATCAGGGAGTTAGACGCCTAAAATGAATAGGCCCCGTCCCTGACGGGATAGGGCCAATACATGGACTGATTAAGCAGCAAAAGCGGTCAACGATCGCTCCATTAACTTAAACAGTGTTTTTTGTAGATCCGCAGCATCTTCGATGACAATGTTCGTATTGAACAGTCGATTAACGGCTGTAGTTTCAATACCGATACCAATCATTTCTATGTCACTGGCTTCACACAGTCCGATAACTTTGTGACAGGCCAGTGCATTGTTCGGCGCACCATCTGTCACAACTATCATCATTTTACGTTCCTCTCTGGTTTTGGTTAGCTCAAATGCGCTATACCAAATTCCCTCAGCCATCGGTGTACCACCGCGTGAATTGAAGACAAATTTACCAGTTTGGTTTTGTACTTTTTGACCATGCTTTACAACGCTGTACACAGGAACATTGGAGTTGTTACCGAAAAACGTTACTGCTGGATTAACCCCTGGAATGCTTTCTAAAGCTAATGCAATAGCTAAAGAGGCTTCCCTTGCAATATCTTCCCTGCGCTTACCGTTTCCGGCAGGGCTATCCATTGAGGAGCTCATATCGACCAAAATGTGAACCGCTGTATTAGGGCGCTTCTTAGCTTCTGGTCTCTGGAAAATACGAGTATCTCCAATGACAACTTTATGTAGTTGACGAGTGTCTACACGCTTTCCACTTCTTTGGTTCCTATGAGCAGTTCTTTGGCTGGCTTGCACCAATCCATAAAGCTGCTGTCGGATTTTTGAAGTTGTACTTTTCACATCTCCATTGAGACGCTGCCCAGCTTCTTTGTGATCATGGATATCCATTGCTGACCGTACTGCTTGGTAACGATCATCACCTTCTTGCTGGGCTACCAGATTCAGCTCTTGCTTCAAAGCGTCTTGCGCATTTTTAGGCAAATCACTGTTTCCAGCGCTTAGTACTTGTTGTAGCAATTGAGAAGCATTAGGAGGAGAACTGTTAACGCTCGCGTTCTCTTCACTATTATTACCTTGAACTTCGGGGCTATTTTCATTTTGCTCACTTTGCGCTCCACTACTGCCACCCTGTTGTTCTTGGCTATTTTCATCATTGCCATTAGATGACGACTGTTCCTGCCCATTTGGACTTTGAGAGTCGTCACTACTTTTATCCTTCTGCTCAGGTGATTGCTCACGTTGAGATTTCGGATTTTGCTGCTCTTCATTATCTTTCTCTTCTTCGATCATCTTAATGATGTCATCAGCAAGAGATGCAGCGTTTGCAGTTGATTTGGCGTCCACACATTTACGTAGCAAGGCATTAAGCCTTACAACAACACCTTGAGGGAAAACTCTTTCAAACACAGCTTTTGCGCCATCTAAACGCTCTTGCAATGCAGTTTGACCTACACCAACTGTTTGCAACCAATACAAGCAGTATGCAGACAGGATGGATGCAGGGTGGTCTTCATCTCTCACGGGTTCATAATGGCCTGCTTGAAGCATGTATCGAGCCATCTCGTGCAGTGTCAAAGCTGTTCCTGGATAGACCCCAGGCATTGCTCTTTCAATACGACAATCTTCAATGACGTTTGTTAGGTGAGCGTGCAAGCCGCGTCGCATTTCTACATTGAAGTCCGTAAACCGAACGTGTGCAGCTTCATGTGCCAAGTAGCCCCAAACAGCATCCATATTTGGATAGTCATCTGGAACATTTGGAATAACGATAGTTTGACCATCAGTGCTTGCGGTATCTGACCCCAAGGCAACTTTCACACCAAACTTCTCGCCATAAGCAGCAGCTACGATGGGTAAAGCATTATAAACAGTACGTTTTTTAGACATATTTCTTCTCCAATTTGGACAGAAGAAACAAACCACCCTCGGAAAGGTGGTTGTCCCTTCCGAGGGGGTTAAAAATAACAATCCTGATCATCAAGCTCAGTTGGTTGCTGTTCAGGTTGACTTACAACATGATCATTAGAGTGAGATTGACCAAAGTCCTTGCCAACATAATCTGCTGGGTCTTGGCTATAGTCTTCCACTGGAATGTCATCACAATTTAGGTCTGCATCCCACAGAGTCTGAGAAGAGACATCGCTTTTGTCTTCCAAAGCATCATCTTCCTCGTCATCTTGGTTTGCACTGGATGTGCGGTTGGCTAAAAACGCTTCGAAGTCATCCAAAATAGTTTCAGGTTCTAAGTTATTAACTTGTTCACCATCTTCTTGGTTAACTTCTTGGCTTTGCGTTTGAACGTATGGTTGTTCCAGTGCCTCATCACTCTCAACACCTTCACTTTCATCTTCTTGATCAGAAGCTCCAGACTCTAATGAGCTGAGTTCATCTCTGGTCAAGGTTTTGGCTACATCATCAACACTAAGCGAACCACCAGCGTATTCTTGAATACGTTTGCGATCACACATGATTAATACAGCGGCCATAATTTGAAAGACGAACATACCTTCAATATTACGCTTTCCAGCTCCGTGCTTTTCGTACCCTGCTAGTGTTTGATCGAGCAGGCTAACGAGCGGAGTGAATGCGCTGTTCAAAAATGACAGTCCATCCACTTTATCACGTAGGTTTTTTAGCGTTGCGCCTGTAGCTGTTGCTACATGCATCTTCCCAGCTAAACGTTTGTTGTAAAAATCATTGGCATCATTTACCACCTCAGCAATGAGATCATCGCCCAACTCCTCAACCTTACGATTAAGTCTGTGTGCGCTTTGCTCATCTTGAGTAGGTTGAACCATAAACACCTGATATTCAAAACCAATTCGTTTTTCTACTTCTTCACGAGGAAGAGCTCCAGCACGAATAGCAGTCTCGTATTCAGGGTTTTCTCGACACCATTCATCAACGGCATTGTTGTAGCCAGTAACGAACTCGTGTTTTAACTGTTGAACTTCGACGTCAATCTTGTCCAACTTGGCGCAAATCTCATCAGTTTTTGCTACGGGTACAGCATAGCCATTCATGAATGGCATACCATAGCTAAGCAAAAAACGTCGAGTTTCTGTTTTCAAGCGATGAAAGCCTTTCAGCTTCGCTGGATCACAGATTTTTTTCGACCCTAATTGAGCTACTTTCTCTGGTGGAATTTCACCACCAGCACCCAATTTAAAGTCAGATGCAGACAAACGAGTTTGCCCACTCCAGATATCAAAATCAGCATTAATAACGCATAGATTTTCGAGATGTTTAACTTTTGACATGGTTTATTCTCCAGCAAAGTGAAAGCACACCATGTCCCGAACCGGGCATGATGTGCCCGGTTGGGCTATAAAGTTAAAGTGAGTTACGCAGGAATAATCATCCAGGTAAAGGTGGATGGAAATGAATTTCCAACACGTTGAACATTGTCGTACAAGGTGTCATTAAATACTCGGGTCATCCAGTTCGGAGAACCTTTCTTTTTATAACATAGCTTGTAGTTTTTCATGGTTGCCTCCTAGTGCAATAGACAGGAGGCTAACTCCGAACAGGAGAAGCTCCCCTGTTGGGTTAAATTGAAATGAGTTTGATGCTGTTTGTTTTTAGCGACCAGCTATCGCGTCTTCACTCTCGATGAGAGTAGAATTCGTCCTTTTCCGTTGAAGACCGAAAAAGCAATCTTCAATGGAAAAGGGGGGAATACATTCCCCCTTTCATGTCTACATTTCACATAGGCTCAATGTACCAGGTAACACTTTTTGGGAAAGAGTTTGCCACTCTTTGTACATTGGCATAAATCGTATCTTTGTAGATACGTTCTAGCCAGCGGCCACCATGTAGGTACATGAGCTTGAAGTTCTGTGTTTTCATTGTAGATGCCCTTTGTTGCTTGTTTCTAAAACACACTGACGCGATATGCTTTAGAAACAAGCCCCAAAGGGCTTGTTATTTATGCCTAAAAATAGGCTGACTCTACTTCTAGAGACACATCGTTTAAAGGGGCTAAAACCTCTTCATCTTGAATGTACCTCGGGTTAACAGAGCCTGTAACCGTTACTCGGTAACGTTCTGAGGTCTCCTCTCTATACGAGTTAAGATCCTCAGGCTTAATATTCGAACCTTTTTCTTCAAGTAGCTTTTGGTAATTTACCCGACCAGCGGCTTTGTACTTAGTGATCATTACACCGCAATAATCCGCATGGAAATATTCACCCATCAAAGATTTCATTTTATCAAGGTGAGGTTGCCGCTTATCTTTCAACGCTTGCAACCTATCTTCCAACTGCTTAATTTCTGCGTCATAAAGTCGGTACTGCTCCGCTTCGTAAATCCACTCGTTCACTTCCTTACCTTGCGGTATAAAAAGATCTCGCTTGGGGTCTTTCTCAGGCTCTTTACGCTCAGTGACTCGTTTCCAGAAGATTGTGCCCTTAGCCACAATTTCTTTTATCATAGGCTCATCTCGGGTGATAACAAACTCCTTGAGTTGCCCATTTCGGTAGAAAACTAGCCACCCTTGCTTTGCACCAGTAACTAACAACTGATGTTGAACTTGAGGGTAATATAACTGATAAGCCTTGCTGTTTTTTAGTTCAGAACAAACATCGTTCCAGACCGTTTCGCTAGGACATTTCAGTTCAGCAGGTTCACCATTGCCTCGTAGACCATCGAGCGATGCTCTAAACAATGGATATTGAACTGACTCGACACAAACAGGTAAGAGAATATCATTGTGCTTCTCCTCAAATGCACGTCTTGCTTTATCTTCGTTTTCAACCCCTTGGCGCACCAGAGGGTTTAGACTTAGATCGACTTCACGAGCATAGCCTGTTTTTTCAGCCCAGAGTCGCCATTCCGTTTTATAAGGAGAACGATTTAGTAGGATGCAGGCGTCAGTAGCAGTAATACCACCTTTACGCCATTCCAACCATTGTTCGCTCCTTTGAGATAGATTGACGATTTTCATAGCTCTCTCCTGTATTTAACAGGAGGAGTCCCCATCGCGGGGGAACTCCCCCGCAAGGGGTTAAAAGTAGTTGCCGTCACCACCCTCTTCCAGTTCAGGATCAGGTTCGTGCAAACCTTCTTCTAGAGGATCAGGATCATGCTGAATCGGCTCATCTGGTAACTCAGATTGAACATCGTCAACATTTCCCTTTTCCTGGATAGAAGCTTTTTGGGTTACTGCTGGTTCCATGCTATCAATCTCTGCATCACGCAAATATTGAACCGCATACTCCAACTCGGCACCAGAGAACCGACTTTCAACATACTCGTGAGTTGCTGACCACGCATTTTGCGCAATAGCTCTATCTGCAAGTTGTTTTAAAAGTGGGTCCATTTTCTTTTTATGCTCCAAGGCCAATGGACTTGAGGCTTCAATGACAGCTGGTTGTTTTGTGGTTTGTTCTGACGATACAACATGCGCTTCACCTTCAATTATGCGTTCAGCTTCATCTTGATCGTAAATTCCAGAAAACCCCAAACCGATACGCATACCTTGGATAAAGCCTTTGTGTCGTAACTGTCGTTTCGTGTGAGTCTGCCAAGGGCCAATAACAGTGTAAGGACCGTACTGACCCGTTGCTTCGACTGGTGGACGATAGACTTCATCAAGATATTCTCGAATACGTATAGACCGTGTACGGTCCTTTCTGTAAACGATACACTCCACCCATTCTGGACATTTCACCTTTGCTCCGGGCATTTCAATAAGATTTTCAGAGTATTCAAACTCCACCCCATCAAATTGCTTGTGCTCGTTGGCAATCCGGCTCCAGCCATCAACACCAACAACAGGTACTATGCCGCCGCTTTTATCAGGGAAAGCGTATATTTCTCGCGTAAACGGATTCAGATTGTACTGCTCCGCTACGATGAGTAATGCCATCATCTGCTCATCAGTTGGTGCGCTTCCGTCTCGCTGCTTAAAGGCTGTTAGCTTTAAAGTTTCAAAAAACTTCTTAGCATCAACCCCAAACCGCTGAGCCATTCTTTCAACTAATGATTTCGTTTCTGGTTTTGTAGACATGGTGTTCTCTCCGTTGAGATGGAAGGGACACCATGACCCCTTAGGGCACAGTGCCCCTCTAGGGGTTAAAAATAGGAATCTTCGGTTTCGCAATCAATGTTATCCAATCGAAATAGTTCGGCGACTAAACCAAGACGTTCTGCCGCTTCTCTAACTTCGTTGTAATTCCATCCGAACTCAAAAAATATTCCTTCCAAAGAATCAAATCCGTCATAAATAAACAGATCACCATCTTCTCCACAGATTTTAACCAAGCGTTTTTCATCATCTTTAAAAAACTCCTGCTCAAATCTGCGTTGTAAATAAATGAACATCAGCAAAGGCTCATAGCCATCCGAAGCAGTTAGCGTCCCAGCACCTTCCAACATCGTTGGACAGATGGTGTTTTCGCTAGCGCCGCTTTTTACAGTTAGCTCATACCCTTTATTGGTTCTCATTAAAACATCAGGTAATTGAGATTGAGATCCTTTCTCTCTGGCAACATCGAAGCCAAGCTTTGATGCACCATCAGTAAAGACCCCGACAATAAACCCTCGGAGTAGAGCATGATTTGAAGCATCAACAGGTGATGACAACAACCAGCTCAGTGAGTAACCACCTTTTGATTCTGTTTCGGCTTCAAGAGAAGACACAGCTTTTGTTGTGGCGTTTACCTGCACTTCATCGAGGAAGGAGTACCCCTCTTTAAGCAGATCATCAACATGCTGATTTTCTTTCTCTTTCACGGTGACAGGAATCGTATCTAAGCTGGTGGCTCTGATTATCTGCCCATCGAGCAAGATAGTCTCTTTCCACCCGTTTAACTCAAAGAACTCTACCAATTGGTATTCAGTTGGCCCATCAGGATCGATGGACCATTGAACTGGCTTGTAACCAAGCATTACCTTGTCGATAGTCGTTCCACGTTCACGGATGTAACGTTTGCAAATCATGTTTTGCGTATCCATGAGATCCCCCTATCGCCACTGCTCACCGAAAACGTCTTTCGCTATGCGAATGACAGCTTCTTTCTCCTCACTTGAGGCTCGGATTAGCAATGATTGTTGTAAGGCATACTCAATGGCATTTGGCGCACCACGAAATTGCAACGTTAGTTTTGCCCAGCGCACAAGTGTCCGCGTAGACATTGTGATGCTGATTTGTCCATCATCCCCGTTTTCACCCATAAATAGTTTACGAATTTCATTAGCAATTCGAACCATACCATTACGAATGATGTCAGGAAGACGAGGAACTACTCGCTCCAGAACGCCGCGTTCATCTTGCTCTGCCATATATGGCACAACAGAGAAACGATAACGATCCATTGCGGCCAAGTTCTGCATCATTACGCCTTGGTATAATCCTGATGGATCACCTGAGCCTGTACTGTTACCAGTGACAATAACGCGGAACATTGGATGTGGTTTGATGATTTCTCCACCATTCTGAGCGATAACCAGTGGACGACCTTCAAGAATGTCGTTTAAACCGGAAAGCTCTGCTGGGTCAACCAAATCAACCTCGTTAATGAGGAGGACATGGCCTTCACGCATAGCGATTGCTAAAGGGCCATACATGAATTGCATGACGGGAGTTTCTCCAGGCTTTGGTGAAATCAAGGCATGATGTCCAACTAAATCTGTGAACTCTAAACGACCATTAGCCGTAATTTGTTGCACAGGCCAGTTGAGACGCCCTGTAATTTCTGTAATGCCAGAAGTTTTACCAGAACCTGTTGGTCCGGTGACATAGTACGCATCACCGCAGGGATCATTCAAAAATGCTAAGCATTCTCTCAAGAACTCCTTTCGGAAAACGTAATCGGCGTGAGTTTGTGGAATAAAAGGATTGCTGCTATCGGCATAGCCTTTAGCGAGAATCTTTTCCGGAATATCCGGCATACCAAAAACATCACGTACTTTGAAGTTTGCATATTGTTGAGACATAGGTGCGCTCCTAATTGGTTGTGGGCACACCTAGACCCGTACCGAGCTAAGTGTGCCCGGTTGGGCTATTTCAATTAACGTTAATTGCTGTTTGTTTTTAGCGACCAGCTATCGCATCTTCACTCTCAGATGAGAGCAAAAATCTTTTTAGGCATAATTGTCGTATGCCTAAAAAGACTTGGTAAGTTCGGCCCTAAACTGGGCCGAATTTGATTATGAACACGCGGATATAGTGTCATTTTGACCAATAATACCTAAACGCTTAGCCCAGTCAGTAATAACCTCTTGAGCTTCAATAACACTACAAAATTGTCGTGGATTGATAGATATCGTTCGGCCACTGGCTAAATACAACACACCCGCGCAATCATCATAACAAGTGAACTCTCATACTATCTTATCCCCAATGCAATATTTCTCCTGACCCAATTTGCTTTGAATGAACATTTCCATAATGGAAAACGAAACACACGCTACTCAGAGACAGTGAACTATTGCTGTATAAAAAGGGACGTAATTTGTATTGGATTTTACTTGGCATGAACTGTCCTCCTTAGCCTGTGTCCTTCATTGTGTAACAAAGAGCCAGGTTATGGAGGCTTTGAATTTGAAACGCCAAATACCTGAGTACCGCTAAAAGCAATACCTGATACTGCCATGTTTTTTACCATACATGACTCCTATGACGCTTGTTTTCAAAACACGTACCACTACATGCTTTGAAAACAAGCCCCATTGGAGCTTGTTTATTTTGGCTATACCTATCCCTTCTGGGGTAGGTCCCCCGCCAGGGTTAAATTACTGATCACGATTACCGTGCTTTTTGTTTAACTTTTTTTCTACAATCCTCTTGGTTATCAACCCAATAACAATGATAGCTATCAGGCCCCCCAAGATGAGCGAAAAATATAACAGGCTTCCTGTTGTCATTGTTCTGTCCTCAAAGTGTCATTCAGATCCTAACGAAAATTAAGCTCAAAATTGAGCCTATTTATCCACTGTCACTAAATGCTACCAGAATGATAGAACCAACAACGTAAGCTGCCATGAAAACTAATCCCATAACAACAGCAGCGACATTAGCTCCGAGCACAGCTGCGGGATGTACACCACCAGTCATAAGACCAATACCACCAGTAATAACAGCACCAGTACCTAAGCCCAGCACTACATTCAAGATGGCTTTCCAGAAAGTAAATGTAATTTTGTTCATGATTTGTCTCCTTTTTGAACGTTTTTAAACGACAGAGACAAACTCACCCCTACGGGGTAGTTGCCCCCGTCAGGGTTTTTATTTTTAGAGATGAAAGATGAGATGTACGTGTTGTACATCTCATCAGTCAAGTCTTTTGGTTGAGCTATACCCTTAAAGATCTACTTACCAAACCAGCGTTTTTCCTTTACGGATATACGTTGGAATTTCTAGATAAGCATATTCATCGACAGGTTTAGCCGGAGTCGGTTGTTCTTGAGCAGGCTCAGGAACAACCGCAGTCTGAACAGCTTTCGCTTTTTGTTCAGCTTTTTCTTTGATAACGGCCTGTACAGACCGCGCTTTGTTACTCGCTTTGTTCCAAAAGAACAAACCTAAGTTCTGGAACTGCAACGCAAGAAAAGTAAATGCTTTCGCAAATACCATTGCTCCTACGTACAATGCGCCAAGACTAGCTACGATAACAAAAACGAAAGTGATGATGTGCATGGTGTTACTCCTTATAAAACTAAGGGGAGCAACACCCTTGGTCGGGGTATTGTTCCCCCGATTGGGTTTTGAAATGCCATACGGCATATGATTAATGCTGATTGTTTGTGGAGACCAGCTATCTCACATAAAGCCGCAGAGCGACTAAAGAGTCTTTACTATAGCACTTCTCGTAAAATGTAATAAATCGTTCTATCTGCCCGTTCTGGGCACATTTGTAGCTAAGGATTCGTCAATAGACCTTTTATCCTGTATCTGCGTTTATCTGTATCTGTATTCAATTGAAGGAGAAAGAAATGACAGACTTAGCAGAAACCTCTTTGGAACAACAACCAACCAAAAAAGAGCGCAACAATGCGGACCTTTCTCGCCCTGTATTCAAACGAGTGCTGAAAGTGAACAGTCTGCAAGCTCAACGTGTAGTCGAACGCAGCTTTCAGCGCGTTTCCGATTCACTGTTTTCGATTGATGTTATTTTGCGAATCATTGGTGAACAAGATGAAATTGACCAAGTAGAAAGCATCATCCAGGAGCACATCGAGAAAGTATCCGTTGATCTTGATACCGCCACTAATCAGCTACAAAAACTGATGGAAGACAACGGAATTGAAGGCGCTCCAGAATATACAAGCCCAAACCAGTACGATATCGAGATCAACTCACCACAAGTAGCTCAATTTGCTCACCTAGTGCGCAAGTTAGATAACTTGATGTTGTTAGTCGATACTCTATGGCTAAATAGTATCCTCACAAGCAAACAGCGCAAAGACGCCACTTATCAATGGCAACAACGCTTAATCAAACTTGCTGGCCGAATTATTGGTATTGAGAAGCGAGCTCGCATCTCAGCGCACTCCAAAGGCAAGAAAGATGAAGTTGAAGCAGCTGCTCCAACTCAAGAAACTACTGATGAAGAAATTGCATCCGAAGCCGACAATGCTGAATCTGGGGAAGATGAAAAGGCAGCTTAACGCTTTATGTCGGTTATCTATTGAGAGCCCTTCACATCGGAAGGGCTTTTTTGTGTGTCTCACTTTCACATGTGAAAGTCAAAAATGTCATCATTAACTTTAACTATTCGCTATTAGCCACGAGTCATCTGGAATGTGACCATTGCGCACTGCGATTTTATAAAAATCGGTAATCGTTGTTACTCCACGTTGCAAGGTATACTCAAGATAGTCACCCGATTGTCTACTTGGAACATATTTGCTCATTTGTTCTGGAGTTTTAATGTAGTGACTCAACTTGTAATCGACCCAGCCAGTCTCTGCGTTCTGCGTTCTGCGTCAATGTCACTGTAACTACCGTGGACATACCTTTTAATCGGAAAGCATAACCTGATTGAATGGGCTCATAGTGTTCTATCGCTTCATTTTCAAACACACCATCAATTGTCCAGCCTCGCTGGTTGTTGCTACCCTTTTCTCCCGCAATCATCTTTAAAATTTCCGATGAGTATTTCAATGTACTGTTGAAGCCATTACCACGACTATCAATTCGTGACGATTCATCATTCATCAATCGTTTGTTAGGGTTTAGCAATGCGTACAACAGATTTTTATCTTCTTCACTGTTCAGATCTCCGTACAAATTTTCAAGTGTGTATTCAGGATGACTCTGCGTGTGGAAAGTAATAAATCTATGATCTTTCAATCTCTCAGAGATATGAGTACGGCCAACGAGATTGAATTGCAATATTTTCCTAATATCGATTTTGAGTAATAAATATTGTCAATTTGAGGCTTTGAATGTTGTGAGTGTTATCCGAATTAATGGAATGCATCACTTCAGATGCTAGCAGAACAATAAGTCATTCATTTTTCTATTTAGCCGAGTAAGCAGCTATGTTATCCGTTCAATCTGACGTCTTCACCTAGCCCGTCTCACGAATGAATATTCACTTAATCGTCAGGTGCAACTACTGATTCAGTCACAGAATTCAGATGGAGAGCGAAACTGCCAGCCAAAACAGTTATGCCCCAAGATGTGTTTAGAGCGCAAGAAACCATCATGAGATTTATTTGTGAAACAAGCTGTTTCCCAATTGTCCAACAGGTTGTTTCGTAAATCACCTCTGCTCCAACCCGATTCTGATCTCGTCGCTTCGGCAATAGAACTAACTAATGTGCAAAATATGCACATTGCTTATCAAGCAACTATCGAGGATTCCTCGGTAGTTGAACTGTTGCAATTTTTGCAATAGTTGCCCGAGCAACGAGAAAGCTCAGTGATTGCAGATTCTGCAACAACTCATATCTGCCCCAAAATCGTTCAGAGCTAATACTCTACACATTTTTGGGGCGTGTATTTCCCCTACCAAAACTAATTCGATGGTATGTAACTTAAAACGCAATCTAGGCCTAAGTGAAATGGTGTAATGAGTTTGGCTTTAGCTTTACCAAGTTTCTAATTTTCAATTCATATAAAAATCATCAAAATAACTCGATTAATTCTTTATTAATCTGTGGTTTCTTCGCAACTTCGCTGCGGCTTACCACTACGACCTTGAAAAAAAACGCAAAAATCTGATTTAATTCTAATAATGAACAGTTAATTCAATACATGCCCAAGTTGGTTTAGCACAACTGAATTCGTTGCTTCCACTCAGCATTTAGCAATGCCTATAGAATCATCTTGATACTTAGAAAGTACGAATGTATATTCTGAACAATCCTTTACGCGTTGGTTTTGTTACAAACAGAACTTGTCGGGCGCATCGCCAGACAGTAATTTATTGTGGACATTTAGGGTTGCGCTTCAGCACTTTCCGCACGATCCTTCGTTCCTCAGGAGCGCACGAAAAGTCTTCAGCGCATCCTTTAGGTAAAGGCACTTATAAGGCAACCATTGGTTGCCTTATCTTTAATTAGCAATAGCTTATGTAGAAAATGGCAGAAAACACATACAGCAGCGTTACAGAAACTATCTTTAGTGATCTCAATCATTCAAACTTTTCTGTCAACTTCAGTACCCCTCCTATTATTTTTGTCTGTGGCGGACCTATGACTCAGGTTGCTGCAAGTGTGAGAGAAAGAGTTTTTACTTACTTCGCAAAAGACACTACAAGCAACATCACAGATCACCTAATTGCAGCAGAAGACTTTAAAGACTATTTTAAAGATGGTGCCTATGATGACCTTATGGAGTTTGAAGATGATATCGCTAGCATATCAACTCTTGTCGTAATATTTCTTGAGAGCGCCGGTTCACTTGTTGAGCTAGGGCTGTTTTGCAATCGAATTGAGCTCAAAGATAGATTGATAGTTTTTGTGCCAGCTGAAGAGCTTGAAGCTAAAGAAGATAATGAACCAGCGTACTCTTCGTTCATTTACCTAGGTGCTATTAAGAGTCTTAAACGACGCAATGATACGTCCGTCATGATTTATCCGTGGGCAAATACCGAATCTATAAAATATGATGAGCTTGATTTTGTAGTAAGTGATATCAAGGATAAGTTGGGAAAAGTTAAAAAGACAGATAAGTTCGACGTGAAAAACTCAGGACACATGTCTTATCTTATTCACGACATAATTCGTCTATGTGAGCCCATAAAACTAAGCGAAATAGAAATGGCTTTAATTTGCCTGGAAATCGATTATCCCACAAGAAATGTCACTAAGTGCTTATATTTACTGGAAAAATTCAAGCTTGCTTCTCCCTATGAGTACAGTGGTTCTAAGTACTATTACGTCAATGACGAATCACTATCCAAAATAAAATTTGGTAAATCTAGAAAAGGAAAAGTACTCGATGCACCTAACTTGAAAATGGAAATCAGGAGTTCATTTAATCCTGTTTTTATGAAAACAGAAGATGAAAAAGAAATAGAAATTGCAAAGAAAAGATTTAATGCTCTAAAACGTATAGTTCAAATAAGGAAAGCCAATGACTAATCTATTTGAAACATTACAAGAGCAACTATCCCTTTCGGATGACGAACTGTTATCTTACCTTCATACAGTGCCTCTCCGCTACAAACGCTACTACATTGACAAGCGTAATAGCACTGAAAAAAGGCTAATAGCTCAACCTTCCAGAACAGTAAAGATACTCCAAAAGTATGTTGCTTCCGAGTTGGAAGAAGTTATCCCTGTTCATCAATCAGCTATGGCCTACTGTAAAGGCAGGGGAATAAAAGAGAATGCTAAGAAGCACACACACTCTCGCTATCTGTTAAAAATGGACTTAAAGCGCTTCTTTGACTCCATTACTCCGACTATTCTTTCTGATGTAATAATGAAGCACGGTATCGAATTGAGTGAAAAAGACTACATTCTCGTTAGTCAATTATTTTTTTGGAAACTAAGAAGAAACAGTCCACTGCGCTTGAGTATTGGAGCACCTAGCTCTCCTTTTGTCTCAAACGCAATCATGTACTTCTTTGATGAAGAAATATCAAAACACTGTGAAGAGCTTAATATCGTTTACACTCGTTATGCCGACGATATGACATTCAGCACCAATAAGAAAAATGTTTTATTTGAATTAGAACGCACTGTAGTCAAATTACTTAGATTGAACTTTGGAAAAGACATCAAGGTTAACAAGGAAAAAACCGTACATTCATCTAAAGCTCATAATCGACACGTTACTGGAGTCACGCTGTCAAACACGGGAAAACTATCTATAGGTAGAGAAAATAAGAGGAATATTAGGGTAAGTATCCATAGGTTCATTAACGGAAAAACTAATGATAGGGATGTGCAAACTCTAAAAGGAAATTTAGGGTTTGCAAAACATATTGAACCTGAATTTGTAAAGAGCCTCGAAGATAGATACGGTGTAGAAACCATCAAAAAAATCCAGACATTTGATATTTTGCCATAGGATCTCATTGTGCCAGACCTATAACCGTAGACTGTTTTTGTAGTGGATAAGTGAGTTTGGCCACTTACTCAGAGTTTTTGCAATACCTAAGGTAATCCGCCAAATGCTATTTTAGTGAGGCATATAAAACGTTGTTGTCCAGAGACGTCTCACGACGCCTAGCTTGGGGACAGAAGCTAGACAAGACAGCTCAAGACCACTTGAAAGCTATAGCGGTGCAAAACTCTATTGAACGTGAAGCTAACCAGAATAGGAAGTATGAACATAACGCGCATCGAGCTGAACAGGCTTATAACTTAATGCCTGATGCCACACCAGAACAAGGTTATTTGGCTGCGAAAGGGGTTAAACCTTTCCCTGGTGCAAAAATGGATAAGCAAGGACGGTTAGTTTTACCGTTAAGAAATGAAAATGGTGATGTTAGAACGTTACAACGTATCAGTGAATCCGGTTTTAAATCTTTGAAAAAGAACGGCCAGAAGACCGGGAATTATCACGTTGTTGGTGAACAAGAACTAGGGCGTGTTGATCTTTGCTGTACATTTCGTGATCAACAATACATCGGTAACCACATCAACATGAATGCCAGCGATAACATGCTGGCATAATTCCTTTCTAGCTTGTCATATCTACTTGAAATAGCTCGATAATGCTTAATTCTCGCAAAGGCATTTTTGACCAAGTGACGATACTTGTATAGACACCAATCCATACTGTCTTTGTCTATATCTTGACCGTAATTGCGTTTAGCAATTACCGTTTTTCCGCCACGTTCCTTAACAAAAGTACGGAAAGGTTCGCTGTCATATCCTTTATCACAAACGATGGTATTAACTTCATCGAGTTGATCTATTAAGCTTTCGGCATGCACTATATCGTGGCGTTGTCCTTCTGATAAATCAAAGCAAATCGGCAGGCCGCCACTATCTACGGCTAAGTGAATTTTGGTTGAGTTGCCCCCGCGACTTTTTCCTATTTGCTCTGAGCTTTCAGTCGCTGCTCCTGTACTATGCTGATGCGCTCGAACTATAGAGCCATCAAGAAAGACCCATTCAAAATCAGCCATGCTAGATAAGCTTTTGAAAAGATTATCTAAAACCCCTTTCTTTGACCAAAGATTAAATCGTCTGTAAACGGTATTCCACTCTCCGAACTCAGAGGGCAGATCCCGCCAAGGAATACCTGTTCTCATTCGATAAAGTATTCCTTCAAATGTCATTCGATGTTCAGTTTTATCGTAAACACGACCTGTACTTTTCATAACTTGGAGTAGCAGTGTCCAGCGAATATCAGTTAGTATTGTTCTTGGCATGGTATTGGTTATGGTTTTACTTTTTGACGAAGCAAATTATAACTCTTTACCATGCTGTTTAAAAAACACTCACGAAAGATCAACACGCCCTAATGACCAACTGCTCAGGTAATATCGCCCGACACCGTTTCATCAGGCCTGTACTTTTCGCCATATTTTGAAGGGTGTCAGCATTAAAGAATTGCTTAAATTGGTTTTGTAAGGAGATAATCGTCATCGGCTTCACGGTTTATGTAGGTTTTTTGTTTGGCGACGATTATCTGATCATAAATGAAGCCCCTTTCTATCTAAATGAACTACTTAGCTCTTAAGATCCTGTCTATGATACGTTGTTGAGGATATGTATGAATACCCATCACTCTCAAGAAGTAGAGCCTGCTGGCACTCGATGTGACCATTGTGAGTGTCAAAAGCGTTCCTTTGAGGCTTTTACCATGGCTTTTCAGCCCATCTGGAACTGTCGCACTCAGTCGGTATTTGGTTATGAAGCCTTGGTGAGGGGGCTCAACAATGAGCCTGCTTACCAAATACTTTCGCAAGTCAATCAAGAGAATAAATACGCGTTTGACCAGCAGTGCCGTGCAAAAGCGATAAAATTAGCGGCCAAATTAGGTATGAAGGAGATGTTGAGTATCAACTTCCTTCCTAATGCTGTCTATGAGCCGGAACGGTGCTTGGCCACAACCTTGAAGCTTGCCAACAAATATGACTTTCCTACCTCGCAGATCATGTTTGAGTTTACCGAAGTCGAGCGCATTGAAGATACTGAACACGTACGCAACATTGTGGAGTATTACCATCGCCTCGGTTTTAAAACGGCGATTGATGACTTTGGTGCGGGTTATTCCGGCCTTAATCTGTTGGCCGATTTTCAGACCAACATCGCTAAGTTGGATATGGAACTGATTCGCGGGATAGATCAATCACACAGTCGACAGACGATCGTGAGGAATATGGTCGTGATGCTCAATGAGCTCCAGATCACTCCATTGGCGGAAGGAGTGGAAACTCTGCAAGAGTATCAGTTTTTACACTCGATAGGCGTGGAACTGATTCAAGGCTATTTGATTGCCAAACCAGGATTTGAGTCGTTGCCTGAGGTGACGATTCCGCCGCTCTAACTCATCAGATTATGCATTTTGTGCTTTCTGAAATTTCTCCCTATACTGCTGAGGCGACACGCCGACTAGAGGACGGAAGTGATGGCGCAGCGTGACGGCGCTGTCGAAACCCGATTGTTGAGCAAGTTGCTCAATGCTTAGCGGCTCGGTTTCCAATAACCCTTTGGCGCGTTCAATGCGCTGCTTGATAAGCCAGGCTTTAGGGGAGAGGTTGAAGCTTGAGCGAAATTTTCTATCAAACGTGCGCCGTGACAGTAACTATTCACCCGTGAGCTATTGACGGTGGTTTACGATAGGAATGCTGGCACCTGATAATTCACTTTGAGCATATGGTGTTCGACGATTTCACGTAACCATTTATAGGCTGAGATCTGCTGAAGCTTGGCAGTCTCTATAAGTGAGAACATACGTTCACGGAACAGATCGCCTCTATATGAGCGAGTCACGTAGCAGCACTTTCTCATCAATATATAATTACGCAGGACACGCTCTGCGGCATTGTTCGTTAACGGGCAGTCTCGATCATCCATAAAGCGCCACACCATAGCATCATCAGACATGAGATTTCGGCACCGACCTCGATAACGTTTCGAACATTGATAACTGCCCAGTTTGAGCCAATGAAGCCAACTTTTTCTTAACCGCCTGAGCCGGCGATAGTATTGGGTTTTGGTGAGCTTATCTTCGATATATCGGTGATGGCACTTGAACACACTGTGGGCGATCAACGCGAGTTTTTCCCCGATTTTTTGATTTTCAGGACAAACACGGCTTTGTTGCGTAATTCGATGGAACTAAATCAAGAAGCTACGATCTGAGCGGTTACGCCCATCAATCGTCGTAGCCTCATGCCTAAACCTCGTTACAAAACAACTAACTGGAAGCAGTACAATAAAGCCTTAATCAACCGTGGTTCTCTGACCTTTTGGATTGATGAGGAAGCGATAGCTGAGTGGAAGCAAAACAAACAAGGCAAGCGTGGTAGACCTCGCCGATTCAGCGACTTAGCCATTACTACCGCACTGATGGTGAAACGCGTTTTCTCTATGCCATTGAGAGCGCTGCAAGGTTTTCTAGACTCCGTATTTAAGCTGGCTAACATCCCGCTTGTTTGCCCGCACTACACCTGTATAAGCCGCCGAGCTAAGGAAGTTGAAGTTTCATTTAAAACCGAAACCAGAGGAGCGATACAACACCTGGCAATTGATGCCACTGGCCTCAAGGTTTATGGCGAAGGTGAATGGAAGGTCAAGAAGCATGGAACTGATAGGAAGCGCAGAGTCTGGCGTAAGCTGCATATCGCAGTAGATACACGCACCCACGAAATAGTCGCAGCAGAGCTGAGCTTATCTAACGTCACTGATGCCGAAGTGCTCCCCAACTTACTCAAGCAGACACGTCGTAAAATCATTGAGATATCAGGCGATGGCACTTATGACACAAGGAATTGCCATGATGCCATACGGATCAAGCGAGCGGTTCCGCTCATCCCGCCAAGAGAAGGAGCAGCCTTCTGGGAACAAGGGCATCCTCGTAACTTAGCGGTAGGTTGCCAGAAGCTTTACGGCTCCAACAAGAAGTGGAAAAAGAGGTATGGCTATCATAAGCGCTCTCTGTCAGAGACCGCAATGTACCGAGTAAAACAGTTGCTAGGTGGGAAATTAAGTCTAAGAAATTACAATACTCAGGTTGGCGAGACTTACGCTATGATCAAAGCGCTGAACAAGCTTACAGGGTTTGGTATGCCTGAAACTCGGTATGTTGTTTAAGAAGTGATCAGCATGGGGCTACCATATCTTCTCACCGAATTAAGCAACAAAGCCACAGCGATATTGAATTCGCTCTATTGCGGATAAATTATCGACCGAGAAAATGTTTAGACTTCAAGCAGCCAGCAATTGTATTTAAAGAAATGGTATTGGCTGCTTGATATTAGCGAGTGTCGCACTTCGCAGTTGAATTCGGGACTAAGTTACTTAAAATACAGCTTTCATTCAACGAGCGACTAAACATGCAGTCCAAAAAACAGAATCTAATTAGCAAAGCGTTGAAGCTCAGTATTATTGGGTACGGTTGTGTATTGCTGTTTTGTTCTCTACTTATCCTTTCTTACTTTCTTGAGGTGGAATGGATTTATCGTCCTGTCGCCAATGGCCCCGCGACTCATCCCTTGACCACTATAATACTCCTAGTGTTATCACTTACTGGTATTTTAATAAGAACATTGACTAAATGGGCTGGATTTCTATTAGTATTTGCTGGTGTTTGTTTGGTTACACGCCTTCAGCAAGAGTTGACGGGAAATAACATTATCGATGAAGTACTTAGCCTGAATAATACTTTTTCCCACTTACTAAACGTGCCTTCACCCATGAAAATGGGTAGTAACACCACATATATGCTTAGCTCCATCTTCATTGCATTGGTTTTCATGTTAAAGAAACGGTTTTGCTACCTCACACAAGTGATAGCAATTTTCTCCATTTTTTTACCACTACTATCGGCGGTCGGATACCTTTATAACGTTGATAATTTTCATGGCCAAATGTCACCAACAACGACTGTATTAGGAATGGTGCTGAGTATTTCAACCATATGCTTAGAGTCTAACAAAGGCATTGTACACGCATTGCTTGCTCCTACTTTTGGTGCCCGTATTGTTCGTTGGCAATTGATTGTAGGTGGGGGGATGTTCTTAGTTGGTGGGTACACCATCAATCATATACAAGAACAAGAAAAGGCGATTGCTCTATATGTCGTTTCAGTATGTTTTTGTTTCATTCTCATTATGTTAGTAAGTGCGGTGTCATATGAGCGGTATGACAAGCAACGGAGAACATTGGCTTTGTTGCTTAAATCGATGGAACTAAATCAAGAAGCTACGATCTGATCGGCTACACCCATTAATCGTCGTAGCCTCATGCCTAAACCTCGTTACAAAACAACTAACTGGACGCAGTACAACAAAGCCTTAATAAACCGTGGTTCTCTGACCTTTTGGATTGATGAGGAAGCGATAGCCGAGTGGAAGCAAAACAAACAAGGCAAGCGCGGCAGACCTCGCCAATTCAGCGACTTAGCCATTACTACTGCACTGATGGTGAAACGCATATTCTCTATGCCGTTGAGAGCACTGCAAGGATTTCTAGACTCGGTATTTAAGCTGGCTAACATCCCGCTAGTTTGTCCCCACTACACCTGTATAAGCCGTCGAGCTAAGGAAGTTGAGGTTTCATTTAAAACTAAAACCAGAGGTGCGATACAACACCTAGCCATTGATGCCACTGGCCTCAAGGTTTATGGCGAAGGCGAATGGAAGGTCAAGAAGCATGGTACTGACGGGAAGCGTAGGGTTTGGCGTAAGCTGCATATCGCAGTAGATACTAGCACCCACGAAATAGTCGCAGCAGAGCTGAGCTTATCTAACGTAACCGATGCCGAAGTACTTCCCAACTTGCTTAAGCAGACACGCCGTAAAATCATTGAGATATCAGGCGATGGTGCTTATGACACAAGGAATTGCCATGATGCCATACGGCTCAAGCGAGCTGTTCCGCTCATTCCGCCACGAGAAGGGGCAGCCTTCTGGGAACGAGGACATCCTCGCAACTTAGCAGTGGGTTGCCAGAAGCTCTACGGCTCTAACAAGAAATGGAAAAAGCGGTATGGTTATCATAAGCGCTCGCTCTCAGAGACAGCAATGTATCGGGTAAAACAGTTGTTAGGTGGGAAATTAAGCCTGAGGGACTACAACGCTCAAGTTGGTGAGACTTACGCTATGATCAAAGCGCTGAACAAGCTTACAGGGCTAGGTATGCCTGAAACTCAGTATGTTGTTTAAGAACTGAACAACATGGGGCTACCATGTCTTCTCATCGAATTAAGCAACAAAGCCGGTGAGTAATGAAACTGCCACTCAGACTAGGAATTTATACGTTGACCCCTCGTTTTGTGTACGTCAGAACTCTGATAAAGTCGTCATGTTAAAAATGAGCTCGTTAATGCGAGAAGTGATACTCAAGCTTACTGAAAGCACAGGTTCCCTCGCAAAAGAACGAGCACATAATTTAGGCTTGGTCGCCCTTGATGAACTTGAATCATTGGAAGCATTGGAGCTCTATATTCCATCAGGACATGACCCTCGCCTGCAACGGTTGATCAGTCTTATTGTTAATCAGCCTGACCAATCTCTGTTACTTGAACAGCTGGCAAATCAAGTAGGGGCAAGTGTTCGTACTATCGAAAGGTTGTTTAAGGCAGAAACGGGACTCACATTCCGTCAATGGCGTAGCCGCTTTCGTTTGATGAGTTCACTGGACAAGATTTCTCAGGGGTATAACACAACCTTGGTTGCGCATGAGTTGGGTTATAGCAGTGTGAGCAGCTTTCTCTCTTCTTTTAAAAAATTGTTTGGTTGTACACCGAAGGAATATGCTCAGAGGTAATTATTTTATTACGAAACCCTGAGTTGGTTTTCAACGACTATAGGAATAGGACCTCGTTTATTCGTCAACTGCAATATAAAATCTATGCAATTATTTTTTCCATTATCTGTAGTAATTTGTGATTTGCTAATTTAAACAAAAACTCTAGCAAGGTTTTGTCCAAAAATGAGTTTCGCTCAGTTGATTTGAACTGTTGATTTGAACACACTGAAAGGTGTGAATCTTAGAAGCGGAAATTTTCACCTTTCTATGGTTTTTTCGCCAAATTACCCAAAAATGTGAAAATAGTGAGAAAAGCATTGTTAAGTTGGCTCTCTCATACTAATTTGAAGAATTAAATCGTAAGGGTGCCAGAAGAGGAAAACGCTCAAACCTCATGGATTTAATCTAACAGGTTCAGCGAATATTTCAAACAAGAAAAAAGCGCTCCCTATCGGGAACGCCTTTAATGTGTATACAGCTGGTCTTTTTAATAACCTGGGGCACCTGTATCTGGAAGGATGGAGTCTCCCGCATCTTTTCTTGTTTTATCAAGATCAGACCCCTTCAATCTCTCCTCAGCTCGCTCTTGAGCATTGAGTCGAGTTCCATCAACATCAAACGCACTACCTGATCCTGTAAGACGATCTAATGTCATACCAGCGGGATCATCGAAGTGACCATTAGCTCTCAACAAAGCTAGCCATTCATCTAAGTTCACCTGTGTCCAGTCAATCTCAGCTAAACGCTCCAATGGAATCCCCTCACACTGAGGAGCTTTTGCAGGACCAAAGCTCATTCCTAATTGAGGTCTTACTTGCTCCTGAATGATTCGTGATAGTGGAGAGCTAAAGCAGCAGTATGCTTCGCGTTTTTCAATACATGCTCCTAACACTTTTGATTTGCAATATGAACCAACCTTAGTGCAGCTGTTCAATGCTCTTTTTGCATTTAATTCAAACTCTTCCTCTTCACACTTCCACACTATTTGAATGATCATCATGGCTACAACATAAGCTGTATACGCGGCCATAATACCGCTTAGTACACTCGCAGCCTGTTGCCCTACCATTTGCTCCATCATACCTTCTGATGCACCAGCTGGCACACCAGCGCTTCCTGATGCAGATGCATTCCCTAGAGCTTTACTGGTTATTTTCGTAATTTCATCTTTTAGAGCTTGAATTGCCTCTTTTGCCAAATCAGTGATAGGTTTTGTAAAGTTATCAATAGCACCTGTAATGTTCTCTATATATGAGGTGAACGGTTTGGTTATTTCGGTCCAACCACTAATCGCTGGATCGCGGATGGCTTGATAAGCACCTTTAATTGCACTACCGTTCTCCAGAGACATAATGGCACCATCCAGTTTAGGTACTGACATCATGAGAGTCAGATAGTCCCCCATAGATAGGCCACTTGGTTTCTCACAACAATCCTGAGCTCCCCCAACAGCTTTTTTACATTCACCTGGATCGCCACCAAAAGCCTTACAAATAACGTTTTCTGTACCTGTTGGGTTATCGTTACCATCAGTACCAGTACACGCCATATCTTGTGTCATAAACTGAGCAGCATTCAGCAATGCAGCAGCTCTGGCAAAATCGGTACTTTGTGTTTTATTAACATCTAAACACTCGTCACCCATGCATTTTATTGGCCCACCACATGTAAAGTTTGTTTCTTTGTCTAAAGTCGGCACATCAACATCTGTACCACAATCAAAAGTGTCCTCTTGAACATAACAAACACCAGAATCTCCCTTTGCTCCATCGACACATTGAGAGCTAATGAATCCGCATTGTGGGTTCTCTTCAAGAGCTTGGCATGAATTTACGTTCCCGCCTTCATTTTCTGGACAATGCTCTACACCCTGGGGATCGGTCCAACATTCCATTTGCCCTTTATTAAAATCGTAATCAGCTTTAACTCTCACTTTTTCACAAAGTTTTGGGATTCCTGGCAAAGGAGATTCACTCAACATATCTTCGCAAACTCGATAGCCATTCTTGACTACGCATCCGGTTCCTTGAACGTCTGTGGGTTGTTGTATGCAGGTAAACTCACCTGACGCAAAACCATCTTTAATTCCTACTGCCGCATCCAAGCAGCTCTGAGGGGTCCAAGTATCTTTGAATACAGCTTTAGACCTATCATATTTTATTTTTATGCGGCCATAGCCTTCACCTTTACCTGCCACTGATACCCGGATTTTAAAACTAATAACGTCACCAGCTTTTGCATTTTTAAAATGAGATGTTACGTCAATATTTGGGTTTCTTTGCCAACTAGTACTCAACTCACAAGCACCAGCTGTTTCCGGAGGGAAGTTACTATTTGGCCCTTGCCAAACTTTCTTTTCTGCACCTGGAGGACCAACAAGAACTTGCATGTAGTCATCCCATTTAGCATATTCTAATGTTGCTGAAATTATTGCATCAGGGTTATCAACCCTAACCTGTGTTGACTCTTCATAGACAGAGCACCAACCTGACCAATAGTTATCACCAACTTTACCGATCCAGAGTTGAATACAGTCATCGCCGCACGGCTTAATGTTAAATGGGCCTGAATGGTATTTGATAATTTCTGCATCGTACTCATGTAGCACTTCGCAGTCGGCGCTTTTATCAGTTATGCGCTCGCAGGTTCTGTAGTCCGGAATATGAGCTTTTATAGTGTTATTGTTTATGATAGTCTCAGCAGAACAATCTCCAAAACCTTCTGATATCACATCAATATCTTCATAGGTTTTCTTGCTGAGATTCATCAAGGGGTCATTACTGAAATCAGGTTTTGATTGATTTGTGGCATCCAAGAGAACCTTGTAGGCAGCACCTGATATGGTGGGGTTCCCACTATTAGCATCACTCCACAGAGAGCTTTTTGCATTACCACCAATAGAATCCATGCCGTTGTTATCGTTATAGACACCTTCTAGTTCACCTATGTTTGGGTTTCCATCTGGAAAGTAATAACTTGAAGGGTCACTATTGGAGCTGCTTGTGCCAGGAAACAAATCATTTACATTTATAGTTCCACCACCATTTTGAAATTGACCATTTTCAAGTGTTGGAAAGCTAATATTTCCGTTGTTAACTCCTCCTGGAGCGGACTTGAAAGAAGACACTAAATCATTTGCTAAAACTTGCGCTTCTCGTCCAGCCTCACTAGCACTATTGCCGTTAGCATAGGCATGTATAGGCAAGAAAGGGGTTGTCACTATTAGCAAAGAAGCGACAGCCCTCATCAACCTTGTATAATTTCTCATTACTCTATTCCTGTAACCCGTTCTTATTACCCCTCAACATATACCGCCATGATAGTCGCCCGACCGCTTTTCTTTAGACTGTGGAACTGTCCATTTTGGACAACACTGGGTTCCTTTACCTACGCAGTTCATGCCCTCCATATAAAGAAAAAGCCCCATAATTGGGGCTAGTTATTAGTGATTTTTTCTGGAGCTTTAGTTATTACAGCAATCATTCCAGCGCCATATCGTGTAAATAGGATCTTGACCTATCGCCGGAATTGTTTTCCCTATACCCCACGTTAACGTTGACTCTCCGATAACATGCGAAGAATTTGTTTCTGCAACTGGATGCAATAAAGTGAATTTGTATTGTGTTTTGGGTAATGTTGGGCTTATGACACCGTTACACATCGCGTCAGAACCCATAGTCTTCCATGACAAACCTCGACGATGCAAAGCTGTTAGAACACGGGTTGCAAGTAGACTACTGTCTTTGATCACCCCTTTCCCACCATTTTGGTTTCCACTTAAAGGATAAATTGATCCCCAACTACCTGCACACCAGAACAACTGCTTGAGAGGCTTGCCAATACTCGCAGCCGCTGCATCAGCTGTACATGCTGCCGCTGCTATAGGGTTTGCTACAGCAGCAGCTTCGGGATTAGTAAAAAATGCAAGTTCATCAGAATTCCAAGTAGGGTCTAACTCGGACAGATACATAATATCTAAATCAGAGTAACCATCAGCATTGCAGGTCTTCTTCACGAACAATTCCAACATTGTCATAAGAGGAAAGGCGTAAAAGTGATAATGCATAAATGATCCATCACCACCGTCCATCGTACCTTCTCCATGATGTCCCTGGAACGTTCTATCGAAGGGGAATCTAGTTCCATTAAGCACAGAAGAACACCCAGGAACTCGTTGAAATTCAACCAAACGAGCAGGCTCCCACATTGATGTAGTTACACCTGGTCGTGGTATCCCATTGTTATCTTGGCAAGCACACAAAGGACTCCCAACCGCATCAGACGGATATGAGCCACCACCACCACTAATTGTTGCACCAGCCACTCGAATTGGAAATATGCATGACCAACAGATATCAGTAAAAAGCTTAGGGCCAATGACTTCTGCATTCTGGCATCCTGGATCAGCTTTAGCAGCCCCAGCCAAGGTAAATAGGGTCACTACTAAAATTGTTTTCAATATTTTATTCATGACATAACTCCAGCTCTGATTGGCTCAGATACTTGTGCTTGTTTTAATGATTGGTTCACTTCAAAGTCGAACGTAATGGGCTTACCATGCAAAAAACCTTGCTGCCACTCTAATCCCAGAAGTTTTGCTACTTCTGATTGAGCGACACTTTCAACTCGTTCTGCAATCGGTGTTATGTTGTTAAGACGACAATACTGAACCGCCGCGTTACCTGCCAAACCCTTCAACTGTCCTATTTCAACTTTGCAAAATTGCCAAGAGTAAGATGTTAGGCGACTAACTGATGAATGATCTTCTCCAAAGTCATCCATTGCTAAGGCAACATTAAACTGACTAAGTAAGGGCCATGCGTTATCTAACTGTTCTGGTGTTACCTTTTCCGTGATTTTAATAACTACTTGGAATGAGGCTTTATCTGTAAGCTCTTTCAACAATTTGAACCACTTCATTCGTATGTCTGAAAAGCTCAATGTCTGTGGCGATACGTTAATAAATATACTGGGGTAAAGCCTTTCGATAACAGGGACAAGGTGAATCAGAGATTTCATTATCTCCAAATCCACCATCCCCCAGTTAATAGGTGTTTTGTGGTCTGCTGGGCCATAGACTTGACCTTGATGGTGCCATCTAGAGAGTACTTCCGCTCCAACAGTATTGCTACCATTTGAGGTAATCGTCTGGAACGCAGGGATCAGGTTCATTCCACAGCCTCCTTAACATCAAATTCCCTTACCAAAAAGTTATTCCCTTGAGCCGTAATCACTGTTGGTGTGTACTCGACTTGGAAGCGATTAACTACATCCGGCGTAAGCAGATAAACAGGAGCGTCAACAGTGTCTGTAACATGTTTATATGAATCCCAACCACTATCGCGCTCAAACTGAGTAGCAATATATGTGACTCTTTGAACCCCACGTTCTTGCTGCACTTTAGGGACAAGTTCAGTCAACAGTTCCATTTGCTTTTTATCTAAAGGGTCAAAAATGATAACGGCCTGAGTAAACTGACGAGTCCCCGGCTTACACTCTTCGCCGTGAGCGCAAAGTGGATTTATAACCTCACCTTTACGAGCAAACACAACTCCCTCAGCGGTACTTATGTCCTTCGATAGGTATATGCTTGGGTCAAGCAATCGCTCTCGATATCGTGGTGCCCGTGGTCTTTCGTTGAACTGCTGGTTATGCCAAAACCGCTTTACTGCCTGATCTTTCTTTTCTTCCCAGTCAATACCCGCTAGTTGAGCTTTAGCTCTCTCGATAAAGTCTTGCTCCGCAATTTCAACTGCTGGGCCTCGAACTCCGAAGTCGCCAGACTCACCAGCATCCACCTCTTTTCTTATCCACTCCAGCGTCGATAAACCTGTAACTTTTGCGAGTTCTTTGGGATCGTGTCCAGGCTTAGTTTCTTCTTCAAGCACGACTATCGTTGGTACTGACGTGACATTATGTTTTTGGAACAAAACAGAGTTGATAACGACATTAGGCACTGGCTCCATTTGCTCTGCTAATTTTTGAACAGCTTTGATGCCATCACCAATGCTCATACCATCCGGAATTCCACGGAAAACCACTACCACATCATCTTCACCTGATGCCGTATCAAGTACATCTTTCAGCCCTTCTTTTCCCAATGAGTAAGATGCAAAAATAAGAGTTGAGTGCCCTGTATAGACATTTTTTTCGGCCTGCCTCTCCGCCATTGCTTTCAGCGTGGGGTCTGATTCTTGTAGTTGTTGGAAAAACTGACGCGCCTCTACCTGAGCTTGATCTAAATTTGTATTCTTCGCCCAATCAGGAAGCTCTTCCATTTGTCGAGCCTTCTCTGCCAACTCCCTTCCTTGCTCGATAATAGCCATATCCTCGCTAGTTAGAGGGCTATTACTAGCAACAACAGAACTTGAAATGAGGGCCGCAACTAATACAGATAATTTAGAAGAGCGGATATGCGCGGCCAATGATTTGCTCATCTTCTACAGCTCCCCAATAGCGTGAATCAAAACTCGATATACTTTCCCCGAGAAACCAATAATGTTTCTCTGGAAGAACACCTTTCCCAAAGAAATGACTAGCAGGAACATTCAACTTATTAGCCAGTTGTAACCCCACTTGTTTAACCTCTCCGTTCACTACAACTTCCCAGTTTTTATTGACTTCAACAGTATCGCCTGGCATCCCGGAAAGGACTTTTAACATCCTTGTTCCATCATCATAAAGTGGCTCCATACCCTTTGCAGAAAAGGCGTAAATAGCATCTCTATGGAGTTCTTTATCTTTTAGGTCGATAAGGTAGACAGAATGGTTAGGTAAACACCGCTCTAATTGCGGGTCATAACCGATTCGGTAACGTCCCGCAAAGGACGTCCCAGCAACCCAAAGAAGAGCAAGTACAATTGCAGCCTTTAAAGCAAATCGCTTCCACGATTCTTTTCTGACAATAAGCTTCATTCCAGTATTACCTCCGAAGGTAAATAAATATCCTCTGGAGCACCTAAAGTAGCGGCACCATCAATAATCAAGTACCCCGCTTCTTTGAGTTTGAATATTGCGTTGTTTGTTTTAATCATCAATTGTTCGATCTCGGCTTCATCAGCTCCGGATGGGTATGAGCTCGCTATCTTCGTGAAATCCACAACAACCACTGGAGGTGTTAACGCTAATCGGTCATGAAGCGCAGAGGTTTCTTTGACCATGAAGTAATAAGAACCACCGAATCCACCAGCTGCACCTAACAAAGCCGCAATTAAAATTGATTTAAAGTTCATTATCCTTTCCTTTCTAGTTATGCGGCCATGCCACGTTGATGCATTACTTGACGTATTGCGTCAGTGATATTTAAGCCCTGATCTACATACTTATTGATATCTCGGATGTCATCTGGGTCTGTTGAATAAAGCAGTTTTTGGAAATCACCCACGACCAAACGGCCAACACCAATGCCAGCTTTTGATTTAATGAAGATTTCTGAATAAGCACCTAGAATGGTGTGGACAGTTTTTAGTGTGTGGAAACCACCTTCGGAAAGAGACAGACGACCACTGCGTTTTACGGATTCTACTGACTCTTCTGTCTGACCAAGTAGGTACATGGATGCTGAGTTCTCAGCAATAGCGCGACCCACAGGGTTTTCATACAGGTCGTTGATCGACTGAGTACAAATACCGATACTTCCACCGTACTTCCTTGCCTTACGGTATTGGTGTTCCATAAATGTACTAACTTCACCCTCTTTAAGCAGATCCCATGCTTCATCAATGATGACGACTTTCTTACGGTTACGTTCACCGAGGAACATTTCCTGCTGAATCTGATAAATCATTTGCAGCAAAACAACCTGACGTAAATGTTTGCGGCCTTGTAACTCATCAAGCTCCAGGACTGTAAAACGGTTTTGGAAGTTAACGTTATTCGAACCAGAGAAGTAGCTACCGTAACTACCCTTTGATGTGAATGCATATAGCTGTTGACCAACATCCTTAATCCGCTGCTCATCTGACTCGCGGCATCGCTCAGCAATATGGTCCACTGTCATTTCACGACCTTTTTCATCCCAAAGTTCGTTCATGATCTGCTTTAGACCCGCAAGCTGGAATTCATCGAGCAAACCTTTCTCTGATGCCATTGCTTTGACAATAGAGACAACACCATCCTCTTCTTCTTTCCAGTTCGTGATCAGTTCAAATGGGTTCAAACAAATGTTGGAGCCTTCGGCGAAATGCACAAAGTCCCCTTTCAGCAGTTCACACAGGTCTTTGTATGACTTACCTGCGTCTATAACCCAAACTTGAGCCCCCTCAGACAAGTAACTGAATATCAATTCGTTGGTAAGGAAACTTTTACCCGATCCAGATTCCGCTGCGACCACTAAGTTTTTGTTCGTGTCGCTATCATGCAAAGACAAGCTCATTAGCTGTCCGTTACGAGAAATCAATGCAGAGTGGAAAGTACCAGTCCCTTTCCACTCGCCAAATACCGGTAATAGAACTGATGCCTGCTCAGTGGTCATGGTTTTATAACGAAACAGATCTTTTACGGCTTTTCGGTCGGTACAGAATGGCAAGCAATTGATAAACATTGGTAACGAGATAAATTTGTCTTCCATCATCTCGAAGCGGTTCTCGCGCCAGATGTTACGCGCCGCTGTTGCTGCTGCTTGAGCGCGTTCAGCTGTAGGAGCAAAAAGCACCAATGAATAACTTACACGGACAGGTTTTGAGCCTTCTTTTAATGACTCATACAAAACATCAAAGTCATTCTTCTTGTCTGCAAGTACTGGAACAAATTTCAGCATAGGCCCGTATGCTTGGTTTACTGTAAACTGACGTTTTCTTTCAAGTGCATTCTTGGTGTTTTCAACCTCAGGGAAAAACAGGTTTGTCACGACCATGTAGTTTTCACGAATAGCTGAGTTGCCCCCACTAAGATCCCCAACAAAGGTTATTGCATCACCGAAATAGAAAGAGTCGGGCATTTTCTTCGCAGACATAACCTTAACGTGATAATCGCCTAAACGTAGACCGCTCTTATCAACTTCCAAGTCTGTGCCGTAATCAAAAATTTGCTCACAAATGGGCTTGTCGGTTTCCCAATCGCAACCATCTGTTCGCCATGATGCCTCAGGCCCCCAATTGAGCATGGTATTCATTGTTCTGATGTAACCGAGAGCAGTTAGGGGGACAGGGTGAACACCAATCGTTCTTAGTGACGACTCAACTTTAGTCCGTAGGTTTGCCAGAGAGTCTAGTTCTTCCTGAGACGGTTCATTGGCATGTTTGATGGGCACTTTTACGGTGACGAATAGTTTTAGGTCGTGGATTAGACCAAGATCAAATGTTCCTTTTCTACATTTTGCAACCATTCTTTCGGTCGTATGTTTTTGCAGGAACTCCATTCGCTGCTCGATTGAAGAGGTCAACAAATCATCTCTGTAACCATCACGTAACCCCATCATTCGATACATTTCATGGTTTAAGTCAGGAGATCGAAACAAGATAAACTGCATGGTGGTTTTGGCCGGGTATTCCTGGTTCATAAAACCATTAACACGCTCTTGAATCTTTTCGTCAGCCCCGCACAGAGGATGGCAGTAGAAACCAAAGCCAATACTTTTGTCATCCATCAAGAAGGTATAATCATCTTCTGAGTACGCTAGCACGGGTACAATCCCAGCAGCTCTTAAATGCTCTGGGATAAGCTTTTCTTGGAGCTTTTTTCTTATCGTAATAATGTTCATTTATCACTCTCCAGCCATGTTTTCAGGTCCATATTCTGTGGTCGGCCAGCATTAACTCGCCCATCAGGTGCAATCAAATAAGGAACACCTCGAATATTTAGTAACTGTGCGGTAAGCAGAGTGAGATCATGACGTTTACTGCTGCATGATGTTGGGTATGAGCCAAGCTTTCTTTGGCTAAGCGCTTCAAACGCTTTATCTTGGTCAGTTATGCAAGACAGAGCGCGAGCTAAACGGTTTGACTTATCACCAAGAATAGGTATCACGACAAACTTAAACGTGTATTCGTCTTTGAGAGCTTTCGCCTCTTCCATTAGCTGGTGGCAGGCACCACACTGAGGGTCAACAAAGACCACTACTTCTTTTGGGCCAGTCCCAAGTTTTGCCACATTCATCGCATCTATATCGACATTCATGTCACGTAGCCTAAATCGGTCAGCGACATCGCGCATTTCTGTCAACGTACTGAGAGGCTTCTTTTGCCAGAGATCGTAGATTTGTCCTGAAATAACAAAGCGTCCATTCTCTGACAAAAACACGATTTGACCGTCACTTTCTACTGCATTGATGCCATAAATTGGCAACTCAACCATTCCAGTAATCTTTGCCTCTGCTTTCTGCACATCAGCAGCAGTAAAATCTTTCGCTGTTGCTACAGTACTAAGCAGCATGAGCACTGGTGCTATTGCTTGTTTCAACATACCTATCCTTTAACCGTCAGTTACTTTTTCATCAGTTGGCAGTTTATTCGGGATATGGATACAAGCCTGCATCTGTAGTTGCCCTGTTTGGTCAATTAGAGCGGAGAGACAAAAAAGCCCGGCGAGTGCCGGGCTTGGTTTAGATAGTCATAATTTTATTGAAGAGTCACAGGATCACTGCGACCACCAGCATCATCTATACCAGTCAAAGTAACTTCTGGCATTGCATCATAGCTGCGTTTGCTGATCGTCAATCTTCGTGATGAAGAGGCAACAGATTCACCATTAAGCGTCCATTCAAATCCTTTCACGCGACCATCGACATCATCACATGAGGCATAAACAAGCCATGCGAATGTGCTTTCTCTATGATCAATAGAACAAACCGGAGCTTGGTTTTCGATAACTTTTATCTTCAACTCTTTCTCCACTTCTTTGCCCATATCAGACTTAATCCGGAAGTTAATTGTGTGCTCTCCCGCTTCAAGCGTCATTCGTCCATAACGGCCAGTGTCCTCAAGAGACTTTCCATTAACGGTGTACTGCATCACATTAATTCGGTCTCTTGGGTGTCCACCTTCAATATATGGACGAACCAGAACATCCAGAGGCTCACGATCCAACTTATTCGAGCCTGAGTATTCCAACTCTACCTTATAGCTTTCAGCTTGACCTATCGTTATCGCTAACTGAGCTTCTGCTTCGTTACCACGAGCATCGCGCACAATGACCTTCACAAGGTGCTCGCCCGGCTCTGTGATTTCAAAAGAGCGAGACGTGTCTCGTTGATCTTTAAGCTTTGCACCTTCCGGTAAGCTCCATTCGTAGGTAGGCTCTTCAAGCTTGCCTCGGAATCCAACAGGACGGACAGAAGCGCTAACAATAGCTGGTGCTACATCTGCATTTGCTCTGTAGCTGAGTGCAAACTCAGGCCAGACATATTGCCATACGCGAGCTTTGTATACCGTTTCCGATGTAGAAGACTCTTTGTAACCGTCGATCCATGCTGTGTATTTGATTTCAACACGAGCTTGATCCAAGTCTGCTTGATTTGGAACGTACTCAGCAGTGTTGCCTTCAATAATGGTTCCATCAGGAAGCGTGAAGAAACCTTTAACTTCGGCATCCAAATCTCGATAAGGCAGTCGAGTATCTGCGGTTAGTTTGTAAGTAAAGTCTTTCTCTACTAAACGAGGTCCATCAATACGAATACGCGGAGCTTTAACAGCTTTAAACTCTACGGTTTTCTTGGCCTGGCTATACGCATACGCATCATCTTCTGGAGCCATCGTCGAACGTACACGAGCAATTAACTTAACTCGTTGTGGTTCTTCTCTGGTTAGCGTGATACGTGGAGCCGCAGTAGTGTAAGTCTTACCACCATCTTCTGACCACTCAATCACAGTTTTACTTACATCAAATGCGTTCTCGCCATCCATAATGGTCGCTGAGTATTCAGAAGAACTACCCACCAAGAGCGTATCTGGACCAGGAACATCAACTTCAAGCGCTTCATACGAAACAATTTCTACATTTTCAGTGTACTTTTCTAAGCCCGAGTTTACGTTTACAACTTTAGCTCGAACTAGATATTTACCAACACCGAAACTCTCTACGAAACTGTACTTTCTACGTTCTTCTGTAGCATGTTCAGTCCACGTCTGACCATCATCGTTACTCACTTCCCAGTAAACATCTCCAACTGAGCGGTAATCAAGTCTATCAACAATACCTAACTTAAATGCTGCATTGAAAGGAGCTGCACCGGATAAGCGACGAGTTGTAACCTCACCATCAATTTTGTTACCACGAAGAACCGTAGCAAAAATTGGGCTTGGAGATGCCTCGATACGTTCATATCCTTCAACTGGGCTAACAAGCTTCGCTTCTGCGGTAAATCGAATGTAGCTAGAGTCTACTTTCGACATTTCAACTGCTATTTCAGCTGAACCGTTTTCTGCATCCACCCATTCTGACATTGGTTCAATCTCTCCTGGAGAGATCTGACGAGACAGACGAACCTTCCACTGTCCCATAGTTGCTTCATCATATTCGTCGTTCCCACGGTACAAATCGCGTATATCGACTTTTACGTTCAGCGTTTGGATATCGAGAACAGTATTACCATCCATTGACAGCATTGGACGAATACCTTTGCTTGGCATTGCAATCAGTCGATATTCTTTAGTGCTCTTAATTTCAGGTACTTTTTCATATGAAGAGTCAACTTGGTAGGTTACTTCTTCCCACAGTTTGCGGTCATCTGTTCGAATACGACGATTCACCTTCATCGCTGTACCCATACCGGATGAATGCACTTCTGACTCAAGTGTTTCATTGTTCCTAGAGATAGAAACCCTCAAGTCTGATGGCTTCGCATTCACTTGGACATCACCGAAATAATCACCAGTCATAGGAACGATGTAGATGTTGTCCTTGAAGTGATAATCGGTCATCAGATCAACTTGGGGAACCGCTGGGTCAACAACCTCGATGTTAAAGGTCTCATCCGCTAACGCTACACGAGCTCCACTACGAGAGAAAATGCTAACACGCCAACTTAAAGGAACCGTTGCTTTTTCTGCCAATGAACCAATTAGTGTGGGTGTGTCGTATCGAGTATCTTGTAGCAGCCCTTCTGGAACTTCTTTCCACTCAAATAAGCAGCTTCTGTGCGCCGCTTCGGATACACGTCCACTCTCATCTTGCTTGGCTTTTTCAGCATCCATCGTCAGGATACAGCTTGGACCTGAGGTTTGTCGTAACTGAACATTTAAGTTCTGGATAACACGGTCTACTTGAGCAATATCTGACTCTGGTAAGTAAGTTACTGAACCCAAAGCAGAGACCACATTTAGCTTTCTGTTACCGCCGCCGATTTTTACCTTATCTTCGCCGTTAAACAGATATACACCATAAGTGACATCCTGTTCACCGATCTGCAATGCTTGACCAGATATACCAGCAACTCGATTACTGTTTACCACTTCGGCTTCATCTGGAATCTGCTCCCACTCAACAAAACACACAGGGTCTTTGATAGGATCTGATGATTGAGCTTCTTGCAGGTTCGTCGAATAGCGACATGGTACTCCTGAGTCGGCAGAGACTTGGACATTGAAGTTGTCGATGACTTGTCGAACTTCCCAAGTATTGGCCGTTAAGCTTTCACTCGCTTTCCATGTTTTGATATTGGCTACCAAAACTGGAGAGTTAGGCGCTGTCGTCATAACCAAAAGGCTTGCTGTGCCAGCATCTGCACCATCAACAGCTCGAACTGGAATACTTAATCGTCCTCCAGTAGAAGCAAAGCTATGGTTTTTCATAATGTCAGCTGTTTGGCCTGGTTCAACTCGAATACCGTTTACCACCAAAGGAATTTGAGCATCACTTCGCAATGTCACCATAACGTCGTATGAGCCAGTTACGACCGAACCATCACTTAACGTTAGAGGTTCAGTTTCGATGATGTTCTTACCGTCTGCATAGGTAAACTCATACGGAACTGCCGGAATAGCCATATTGCCGTTAAATCCGCCTGAAAGCGTAATTTCACGAGGTTTATACTCGAACTCAACTTCTTGTTCTACCGTATTATCCTGACTATCCTGAGCTCTCACCGTTAAAGCATAGCTTTCACCTTCCTGCAAGGACGGGAACATCACAGGGTATTCCAACCTAAACCGTCCTTTTGACTCTTCACGCCATGAAAGCTGAACAGATTCATTTGCTGGCCCCCCAGTTAACGACATAGAAGTGATACTAGGATTTGTATCAATGTTGTCTTCTAGCGTTACTACAATTTGGTCCAAACTCTGAATTTGCTTACCATTCCCTGTGTCATAACTAACACCTAACGTAGGAGGCGTTCTATCAGATGAAAATGGAAATAATGGTACTTTAGTTAGAGGACCATGACGCTCTTGAGCTACAGCGTATAAGTTAAATGCTCCCTCAGGTAAAGTTTTTAAGTCCCATTCGTAGGTATAATTAGAGCCATTATCGACATAGCCTACTCGATTTACTGATAGACGGTTTCCATCTTGATCTTCTATCCAAGAGTCCGCTAACCTTAATCGGTCAAAATACGAACCTCTTCCCGGCTGGTTGATGTAAACATCTAGCTTCTTAGAGTTTTCATCATAGCTATGAGTCAAACTTGGATAGTGCTGATCATTCCAGTTAACTTCTGCCCATTTTGGATTTGACTTCAACGTATTTTCTTCATTTCTAACAATAGCATTTGCATGAAGATATCCCGTTGTTCCCTTAGCTAAGGTATAGCTCCAGTCAATGGTACAGCTAGTTTGCCCAGCAGGAATTTCACATGTCCCGTTGTGAGACGCTACCTGTTTGTAAGGTCTCGGTGATACATTAATTTTTACCCCAGATATAGAAATCGGCAACTCATGATTTTTTACATCATAGCGGTAAAAAGAACTCCAACCTTTATCGCTGTAATTATACTCAACGCTGGCTAAGTTAGGACTTTCAGCGACTCCTTGGGCCAATTTAAGGTTGTATGAAACACCACCACCACCACCATACTCACCAAAGTTAACCCAACGCCAGTAGTTACCATTTGTGTTACCAAATGGAGCCGAAGCAATTATGTATACATAATTTTCATCCTCACCAGCTTTTATGTTGTCCCCCAAACCATTGGTCATTCGAATACCACCCTCATGGTATTCATGCCAATTATCTCTATCTACACGAAAAGCAACACGTATAGGGTTGGTTTTAACCTCCATTCCAGGCTCGTATGGAACAAAACCTTCCAACCCAGGGCCTATCGAACTATTAGAGTCTGGGTCATATACCCCAAACAATGAGCTCGGTGCCCCCGCATAGTTATCGAATCGAACTGTCTGACGGTTTGTTTCAGTTGTGTTACCAGCCTGATCGGTAACTTCAAACCAAATGGTGAAATCTTCATCCAGATTAGAAGAAGGAAAGATAGACTCATATGGAATCCTGGCTTGCTTTGAGGCTGCATCGAAACCAATCACTGAATCACGGTATATACTGCCATCTGCTCGACGTAATTTGAAACGGATTTCTTGGATACCACTTTCATCTTCTACTTCCTTGAGGATAAAAGCTGAATTACCACTGCCTTCTCTACCTAGTTTCCAGACATCACCCGAAATAACAGTTCCGTATCCTCCACCATTGGAGGCATAACTACTGTATTCGGGTGCTGTAATATCAACGTTTATCGGATAAGTATCCGACTGGACTGACTCTCCATCAGCAGAGAGAATTTCTGCCTTGAATGAGTACTCTCCCTCTCCTGGAGCGGCTAGTGATAACTCCGCACCATAGTAGGATTTTCCATTAACTGTAATACGGTCTGTGCCTCCAAGCAGGTGACTCGTAGCCGAATTCACCACTGAACCGTCTGGCCTTACGATAGAGATTTTAACCTTACGGTCGATCCCTGCACTCAACGCGAACTTTATGTTCCCTGTTGGGTTGGCGTAAACGGTGCTTGGAGATAATGTGCGTTCTGCACCATCAGGTGTATTAAAGCTGTATTCTAACAATTCCGCTTGAGCTAATGGCGCAGCAATTGCGGCCATCGCACCAAGCAAGACTGGTAGCCTTAGCTTGAACTTATTCATAATGTTTTCTCCAATAGCTATTGAATAGGGTTACAAGAACCCAATACAGGAGGTTACTGGAGTAATCGGCTATACACAGACTGTGTAACTGCCCAATTTGAGCGTTTTTAAAGCGTTTTTCTGGGAGGGAGATCACTTGGCATTTTCTGACGACTGGAACCAAAAATGCCAAGTTTAAAAGGAGGGATTAAAGTGAGTATTGAGACCTTATAGCCCTAAGCCGTTACTGATCTGAATAGCTGCTGGAGCAATTTTTTCAGCTGACTCTAATGTAGCGGTCATAATCGCTTCTACAACCGTAGGGCTGTTGTATAGACCAACACCACCACCGATGCCCATTGCGAATGCCATGATACTTTGACGTGCGATACCACCAACGATACCTACCAAAATCATTGAACCAGCAATAATGCGGCCCAGTGTACCTTGAGTCCAGTCGGTGATGGTGGTCCAAATATCATCGAACTCTGTACCACCAGTACCAGCGTGAGCTTGATTCGCAAACATAAGCCCAACGATCATTACTAAACCGACGTAGAAAAGAAGATTGGCTTTATTGTTAGCCTTATTTGTAATTTCCATGATTGTTTTCCTGATTTTCAGTCTTAAAAAAGGCAGTTGAGATATTCAACTGCCCGTTATATCAAGTACTTACAAAGTACTATTAGGTATGAAATCACATACCTAATCCGTTGCTTAGTTGAATTGCAACTGGGGCAACTTTGTCAGCAGTTTCAAGAGTTGCTGTCATGATAGATTCAACAACGGTAGGGCTGTTGTACAAGCCGACACCGCCGCCGATACCCATCGCAAATGCCATCAAGCTTTGACGAGCGATGCCACCAACGATGCCTACCAAGATCATTGCACCTGCGATGATTCGGCCAAGCGTACCTTGAGTCCAGTCAGTAATGGTGGTCCAGATATCATCAAATTCTGTACCGCCTGTACCAGCGTGGGCTTGATTGGCAAACATAAAACTGATCACCAGAGCCAACGCCACCCAGAACAAAAGGTTGACTTTATTGTTTGATGTGGATGTGACGTTCATTTTGCTAAGTTCTCCTATTTAGTTTCTGAATTAGCTTTGGGTTTTATCGTTTGCAAGGGTTTGAGCATAGGTACATCTTGTTGAGTCCCTTCCCCAATTACCCACTTGCGCGGTTCTATTTCGGTGTAAACGTACCCAGTCACAATCAAGTCACCATTGGTATCCTCCCAAGGGGCTACCCATATGCGCATGACCTGTGCTGGAGTACGAATAGGCACCGGACGATTCGGGAGGCGCGGTGTGACGTAATTGTCTATCACTGAATCTCCCGTCGATGATGAGTTGGCTATCTCTCCTGAAACAGAAACAGGCTCTTCTCCAGGCTTTACTGAGCGTGGGATATTGCCATCGTTTGTCGCCGCATAGACATCTCGCGCTGACATACACTGAACACCATCAGGAATACCTGAACAGCTATACTCATCACTGCCGATTGAGGTACAGCCTGATAGCAATAAAGCGCTGCCCAAAATCATCGACACTGTAGATTTTATGGGCTTAACCATTGGAAAGCCCCCTGTGAAACTGCCCTTTCTGGTCGGCTTTTGTGTTTTTTTCGTCATTATTTTGTCCCCTGCGATTTAAGTTTTAGTTGCTGTCCCTTGGTGATAATTACGTCAATTTGACGACCTGCATCGACCTCTATTACAGGGAACATTCCCTCAGCCATATCAAGATAAAACTGAGCAACCTTCTCCATCGCACTTGATGCGCCTTTTGATATACCACTCTGCAAAGTGTTTTCATTGAACACTTGTTGATATACAGGTGTGTCTGTTGGATTAGTGTTGATAACTGGAACTGGGTTTGTATCAAGCGCTTGAGCAAAGCCACTCAAGAAACCTGCCGTCAAAGATTTGGCTATCATTGCACCTTGTTTAGATACTAAGCGGCCACGTACACCAGCTTTTCCATCTTCACCAACTGCATATCCGTCCAAGCGAGACTCAATTACGCCACCGTCTTCACGAACACAGGAAATAACCTCGCCTCGTAGATATGCCCTTTCTGAGCTCAGATCACCGTAACCGGATACAATCAAGAAACACTCACGAACATCAGCTCTGAATCGGTTAGGTAAAATAGCTTCCTTCTGGAGGCGAATTGTTGCTGGGAAAGGGTCTTTTCTTGCTCCCTTTGCGGTAGGAGCATCCATACCAGTGATCGTTACACCAGTTAGAATTGAACCCGCTGGTAAGTAGATAGAGTTGTCTTTGTCCTCCTGCTCTTCTGCCGCTTTCTCTTCTGCTTCGTTGTACTCTGTGTAGTTAACAATTCGAATACCCGGTTGAGCGGTAGGTTTACCTGATCTATCCGATTCCTTACCCGTTGGTTTGCTGTGAGAGTTAGCTGGTAGTGGTGCTTTCTTAAAGAACTCATTAGGGTCCTTGTAATCAAGCTTTTCGGTAGAGGTGTATCCAGCTTGTTGAGCGCCCTGTTCCTCTGTCGAACCAGTTTCAGCGCCACCAGCTGTTGGCTTCCCTGAACGCTTTTCAGCGTCTTTCTGGGCTCTCTCTAAATCTCGCGCTAAGTTTCTATTTTCTTGAGAAAGCTCCTTAACATCGCGCTTTAACTTATCAAGCTCTTTGCCAATATCTACTGACGCACCAGCTTTTGATTTTGTGTCTTCCAACTCACGCTTTACTCTGTCCAGCTCACGACGTAACTGCTCTTGTTCAGCCTTTGTTGTTTTAAGATTGCCAACCAACGCATCCATACCCGCTTCACGAGTACCTTTGTCAGTTAATACGTGACGGATGGTTTCTTTACGACTTTTATTGCTGGAGTCACTTGTGCCTTCATCAGAAAAAAGACTCACAGCCACAAACAGAACGAAAACACCACCAGCAACAGCAACCCAGCGTTTTTTGTTTGGATCGAGCTCATTCCACCAGTTCATATTAATCATCGTTTACATTCCTCCGCTCAACAGTGAAGGACGACGAGTAGCCGATTCGGTTTTCTCGCGCTGTTTTACTGCCACGTACACTTCTGTTTTCTGACCTGGAGCAAGAACCTTATGGGGCCATGAAGTCACACCAGCAACGCTCCAGTTTCCGCAAGATTGCTCTTTGAACTCAAGAGGTTCACTTGTGACGTTTCGAGCAATACCTACAAATACCGTCAAATGATGCCCCATCATCATTTGTCCATTAGCAAAATTGACTGAAATACCAGGTTGCGCACACTGAGGTAATTGAACATTGCTTGGAGTTCGATTCATGGAGTAGCCATTAGGGATTTCACCAAGAGCCAGTTTTCTGAATACTGTTCGAAGTGTTTCGATATATGGCTGACTTTGCTCCCAGCTTTTAGCTTTGTTGTTTGCAAACATGCCAGGTATTAAGCTGTTATTGTCGAGCTTCAAAAACACTTCACGAGGTGGGATTCTTTGAGGAACCATTGTTAAACTCAGCGCACGAGCTTCTGAGCCCTTTTCTGTAATGAACATGGTTACTGGGTATTCTTTGGCCGTAGCCACATAGATAACATTCTCTTTGATGCATATTTCCCCACATTCACCTTTATTTTGCCCCGGCTGTAAGGATGTTGACGTCACTTCCGGCTTACCAAATGGAGTAACGATTCGGTTGGGATGACCGATAGCAATAGGGATGATCTGATTAACCCCAGGCTCCATAACCAGTTGTGAGTTTTCAGTGTAACCACCAGCCAAATTCGAGCTATTGGCCTGAGTCGTTGTAGCTCTTTGTTTTGCTACTGAATCAGGGATTACGGGGGCTGGAACGTTGTTCTTCATAACACTGACAGGAACAACTGGTATTTCATCATCTGATGCATTCACTGCACTTGAAACACCAAGCGCAATTGAAAGCGCCAAAACAATCGAATTAACCTTCATTACGCTTTCTCCGGCTCTCTTCTTTACGTTCTAATTTGTCTAAAACACTCTTCGTTCGAGGGCGACCTTCATACGTGGTCATATAATCAAGGACAGGCATATAGTTCGAAACGCGGAGCTCAAACTCGTATGTTCTGTCTGTACGTTGCTCTTTTGCGTCAAAAGCAGCCCCCTTAACAAAGGAGTGCCCATACACAAAAACCTTGTCAGTCGTTTCTTCGTATTCGACGAAACGAGGTTCGAATCGCATAGTGATTCGGTCTGCTTGAATCTCTTGCGCTTGGATTTCAAGTGCATCAATAAACTCTTGATAAATAGTCGGTGCTAGAATTGGCTCCATACGTTCTTTGATGAAGTTAACGTTGCCGGGAGTTACGTTACCCATCAGCGTTCCAAGAGCCCATCCCCACGCCTCTTTGTATGACTGAGAGGCATTTTTTTGTGATACCCAAGCTTCTTCATTCAAAGTCCAAGGCTGAACGGTCACAATGGTCTCTTTGCTAAACAACTTCACAGCTAGCAGCAAGACGGTGAAGATCAGACCGAGGACGAAGACTCGCCCCCATTTATTTTCAGCCTGAGTGCCCTCCCAGGTTTTTAAATACACCTTTAAATTCAAGGGAAATACCTCCGGATAAATGGGTTTTTCAAAGATTTTGCTTTTGTTGCGATGAATCCCCCCCAATACAGCATGTGAAGCATGTAGCCATCAGGGTGGTTATCACGAAATCGACGATATAAATTGGTCACGGCCAAGCCGATTAAGAAAAAAATCAAGGCTTTGCCCATCATCACTCCGATGACAAGGCCAAGAAGCATAGGAGCCAGCTCATCTGCACTCCAGAGCAGCATGTGCGGCGGTTCGTCTATACGACGTGGGATTTTGACGGGCTTCATTCCATATCTCTTCCAATTTCCAATGTCGCCAATTCTGGAAGATTTTTTCAACAAACACGCCACGGGCTAACGCCCTTTTTGGGCAACTTGGGCGAAAAGTGGTCTTATAAAGAGAGAAACGGCATAAAGCCGTTTTAGAGCAGGTAATGTGAAAGGTTAAAACAAGCGAACAAGATCGCCATACTGAATACCAAAAAAGAAACCTATGGCAAAGATTAACTGCCAAAGGATAATTTGCCCTACGCCCCATGATGCTCCAGAGCGTTCAGAGCTATTTGCTGTATGCGTATGAGAAGACATATAACCTCCAACTGATTGCTATTTAATTTTTCTTTATTCTCACCTGATCTCGTGCTCATTTCACAGCGCTGTATTTGTCCATTTGGGAAGCATTAAGACTTTCACATGTGAAAGTGAGTGACACAAAAAAGCGGCCAACGAATGGCCGCCTTTGAAATGAAATGTAACTTATCCGTTTTGCGCTTGCTTCTTCTGCTCTTGGTATGCCGCTTTCATCGCGCTTTGGGTCTGTTCTACCCACTTCATTCCATCGTTACAGTCCACATTGTCAGCGGCAGACTGAAAGCTAAGAGGTTTTCCATCTGGGTTCATGTTCCCCATAGCCAGAAGAAATGCATAGAGAGGATGGGTTTTCGTTACATTCTGAATATTTTCTATGGTTATCGGTTGATCGCACTTCTCTTCGAGTGTCTGAACCATAAACTCCGAAACTTCGGCGCAACTTTCACACATCAGTTCGAAGGTCTCAAAGAAAGTTTCCACTTCCTCCGTATAGGGTTTATCTGTCTTCGCCACTGCTGGACCTGCAAGCATGAATGCGGCAATGATTGTTAGCGCAGTCTTTTTCATATTGAATATCCTTTGGTTAAACTCGTTTTTGTAAATTGCCGAATGCAAGTCCCAACAACACACAACAGAGCATCATCACAGCGGGGATCACAATTGGATTTAGAGCTATGGGAGCAAAAAAGGTAATAAACAGCCCCATGCTTAGGAAGAACGTTCCTCGAATGCTATATCGGTGGACAACAGGGCTCGCATAGTCAAAGTTGGTTCGTTTGATCTTCCAACTCATCAAACCGTCATAAACCGCCGGGATGAACAAGATGAGCAGATACGGTGCCCAGGAGGACAAAAGTGCTAACCGCGTGTAGAACTGGTAAATTACATTGGTAAAGGCTTCAATTCGCCCCTCCACCCAAACGAACCATGCTTGGCCCATATTCTCCATTCCTTTCGACTTTCTACGTTCCTCTTCTGTTGGAATTAACGTGTGATACATAGCAGCATAAAAGCCAGAATCAAGCACACTAGTTTTGTACCAGTCCCCAGCTGTATCACTAATCCACTGTCTAGCTTCATAGCCTAAGTTCTGCTCCACCAGCTCTGATTCACGCTGAATTGTTTTATCTGTCCAATCACCAGGTACTAGCAAAAGAATCACCAAAACTTCAATGACTAGCAACCAAGCGACCAGCCACAACGGCTTCTTCATAATTGGTTCTCCTTAATACTGTTTTTACACTTTCGCTAGCGACTAACTGATACAAAGCCTTGCGAAGTTTGCATTCATTCTGATGTTGATGTGGAACAATGAATAATTCACCTTTATGGTCTGCAAGCCAGTGAGAAAAAGGCTCACCTTTCTCCACAGACCACTTGTTACCTAGTGAATCTTCAATCTCAATTTCTAGCGCTTTGGCTGTTTCAGTGATGATGGTTTCCAAGAAAACCCCTAGTCTTACCGGGTCCTCGTACTTACGTTTGTTCGCATGGAACACTACACCGCTATATTTATCTAATGCCTCTTCCAAAATCGGATAAATCACTGGCTCCTTATCCGATTTGATCCCATCAGTGATGAAACAACATAGTTGCTCAATCACATCATTGGTTGCAGGCCAATCAAAAAACAGCAGTGCCAGTGTGTGTGCATTTTTTCGATCACGCTTTCGGATCACGCTTAGTACTTTCTTGTGCGGATTCACATCAACCACTCTAGTAACCTCATAATTTTTATACTTATTCGCACTCATATTTCGCCATTAAGATGTCAAGATAGGTAGCCGTCCCTTGACTATCTTCCCCCCAGAGATTTTGGCTATGTACTCAAGGTTGGGCAGCATCCCCAGGAGTTGCGTAGAGAACAATTCAGCTTCTTCTTCCATAAGCCGTTCCCCTTGGTTGCCCCCATGCATAATCGGCTGCTCACCGTCCGTATTTTGGCCCTGCGTTCTCATGACGTAGTTCAAACGTGTTTTCGGTAAGTTGTCTGTAATGAACTTTTGTGTTTCAGGATCAATTACACGCAATGAGAATGTGTTGTTAATGTTTCCCAGAACCTGTAGTGCTTTATCTTTACTCCCCATCCGAGCGGCAAAGTCAGCGAATGTTTGTGTTGCAACAAATAGTCGAAGTTTCGCGCCACGACCTTTGTTGAGAAGCTGAATGAATGGGTCATTGATCACCTCTGCGGCTTCGTCCACAAAGATATTGACGGGCTTATTGTTGACACCAAAGTTGTATCTATCACCAGCAACAGCTGTTAAGTCAGATAAGAAAAGAGAGCCGATTGCAGAACCAACCATACTGTCGGTCAAACTATCCAGACCAATGTATGCAACCATGCCATTGTTTATTATTTTGGCTGAGTCACTTATTGGCCTGGTATCATCGACATCGCTTGAATCGGGAGACAGCATCTTTCCTAAATCACCCGAGGTAAGCATGTTCATGATAGGAAGCAGTGAAGCAACCATTTTCCCGAAGTGTGCCGAGTCATGTTGGAACATCGACAATAAGCCTTCCAAATCTGAGTGAGGGAACTCTGGTTGAATAACATCTTGGTAGAACTTCATCATGGCAAAGGCTTGCTTTTCTCTATTGCCATTTTTCACTTTTTCCAAATATGGTGCTGCTTTTGATTCCCAGTCTTCCATAACTCGTGCTGAATAAGCCTGTACGGCTTTGATAACCAGACCTGCGGCACCACCTTCCAAAAATCGTTTCAACAGAACAATGCTAGGACGTTCATAAGTCAGTACAAGACCTTGAGCGATATTGTTCAGTGCTTGCCAACCAAATGATTTGAATGGATCTGCACCTGCCTCCGAAGGTATCAACGCGGCCAAACGGCTCGCAATCTCCGTCACACGGCTAAAGTTACGTAAAGGGTCCAATCGCACGGATTCATCTGGGAACGCAGGGTGAAAGGAAACAAATCGCTCTGGATGGCCCATAGCTTCGCAAGCTCTCCTTGCATTGTCCCTCATTTCTTTATCACCCTTAGGGTCGATAATGATCACTGCTTCATTGCGCAAGACAGCTTGCGTGATCATAATGTCGAACATACGAGTCTTGCCTGAACCTGTTGTACCTACAATAAGCGTGTGGCCTTCTGTATGCTTCAACGGTTGCATCAACTTCTCTTCTTTTGGTTCAACACCGTGAATCCATGTTTGCCCCATTGGATCTTCTTTCTTTTTGCCTTTAAGGACGCGAACCGTCTTCTTGATTAAAGGCTCTTGAGCAGTAAAGGTGTGCCAGTCACGTTTGATGATTTCAAATACACGCTGAGCATGACGCTTTTCCCATACAAAACCATGACCAAGCCACATATCATCTTCTGAGCCAGCCATCATTTTTTCTAGCTCTTTTAAAGAGATAAATTCCAGTTCACGACCAAATAGATGCTTCTGGAGACGATGTAACATCATGGCTTTTGGGATTCGGGACATTGCCATAACACCACAAATACCAGTCATCCAATAAAACGGTTCCGGAGGCATTGACTCTGCCATTTGATTAACCGTCAAGGCCACACCGCTGGCAGCTGCCCACCCTAGCGCTGCACGACCTTCAAAATTTGGCCTCCACGGCATTTCATACCCAAGTGGGTCATAATCCATGCTCATCTATCTTTACTCCACCTCTAACCTTAAATTCCCCTGGCGAATAGTCATTCTTGGGCGTCGTTGCCCACTAGCGAGTAATGCTCTCAGCATAGATTTGCTAAGATTCGTACACTCACCAGTTACTTTCTCCAGAGCCTTATCGCTTGTTACCAAACACCCATCCTCCTTAATGACCGGACCGACTAACCATCGTCCTTTTTGGTTTTTTATCATTTCTTTCAGAAGCCTAATGGCCTCCTCTGCATCAATGTCAGACTGAGGAGGTAAAAAGTCCTCATCACTAATTTCTTTCGCCTTCTGAGGCTTTTTAGGTTCCTCGTCTTCTAGATCTATTTGCCCGACCACTTTTGTCATTGGCAGTTCTAAATCAGAATCGAAATCCAGACTCACTGGCCGCGTTTCTTTTGGTGGTTTATTTACCGTTGTCTTTGGTTTTTGGCGCTTAGGTAAACGTGACACATTTTGCTTTTCCTCATTAGAAGCACTGTTTTCACTCTCATTTTTGTGCTGTTCGGTTTGAGTTTTAGCTGCTGTGCCCTTCTTACCTTGTGCCGTTTGTTGTGCGATTCTTTTATTCTCAGATGAGCGGCCACCTGTTTGCTCTCCGGGCAGTAATGCTGAAATATCCATTGCAGGTTTAGGCTTTTTCGGCGTAGATTGGTTGGTTTTCTGGCTCTTAACTTTCTTTTCTGAGTGTGCCTTTTCAGCTTTCTTGCCAGATTGGCGTTTATCATTTAGCGCACTAACTTCACGAATTGGGTCAAAGTCTTTCTCAGCTTGTTCTATCGCAGCTTTGATAACATCTGAGATATCAGAAGAAAGTAACAACCCTTTAATGCCACTAAAATCATGAACCTTCCGGTTTGGATGAACTGGGTCAGGCACGATAGCGCCAGCGTCAAATAACGTGTTCAAGACTTCGGCTGGAGCCCCAAGCGCTCGGGCACCTTCTGGATAAAGGATCACTGCTTTTTTCTTCATAAAGCAAAGCACTTCACCTAATGTTTTGTGTCCATCCAGCACAGGAATAATGGCTTCTTTTAAAATACTTTCTGCCGCGCCGTATCCACTTAGAACATTCTCCAAATGACCACGCACATCAACATCACTCGATTTATCCTGCTGGCTGAAAGAATATGTCTCTGCATCTTGGAAATGTTCTGTTGGAACAAACTCTTCACGCTCTTCCATCTCATGGGAGTAGTCATAGGCATCCAAAGGGACAGCATCTATTGGTGCAAACATATCCTCTGGCGGCATTGGTGGGGCATCAAATATTGCGCTCGGTTCAGGGCCAAAAAACTCATTCGGTGACAAGGATGCTGCCGTGTTTGCGGATGCTTTAGGCTGACGCTTCTTGCCCGAGCGAATGTTGTCTATGCCGGGTAAAGATGTGTCTTCTTCGCTTTGTTCTGTTGGAACATTTGGCGTTTCAGCTTTGTCTTTTTGTGTTGTATCAGGCTCGGTATTGAGCCCAAATGCATCGAATGGAAAATCGCAAACTCCTAATGCCCCACCAGCATCTTTCAGCCCTTTCAATGGATCGTCTAATGCTAATGGTGCTGCGGTTTGAGCGATTTCTTGTGCTGATGGTTCTTTTGGGGCATCAGCTTTATCGTCATTCTTGCTTGTTTTGGTATCGGTGGAAGTGCCACCTTTCGGTTCCGATGATTGAGAGTCCGTTGAGGGCGGTGCTGCCATAAAATCTGGAATTTCGAATCCATCATCAAGAGAACCAATAGGCTCTGGTGTAGCGGTGAGCGAATCAGAGTTCTCATCTCCATCTTCCGGTGCATCGTCATCAAGCTCACTGGCATCAAGTTCCTGTTCGTCCTCATCGCCAATAACTTCACCCGCGATGGCCGCAGGCGGTTCAGTGGTAAAAACCAACTCCGACGATTCAAGACGCAGCATCTGCATTTTGATTTTCCCTGTGACTTCTTCCCCTTCTTGAGGTAATTCAGGGATAACTTCCCAATAACGATAGAAAACATCTTTGCCATGCTCTGGTAATACGTTTTTCAGAGCAAAACCACGCTCAATTAAAATATCAGCCAAGGTATCTGGATCACGAGGAATGCCAGGAATTTTATCTTCCGTTAACAAGTCATAAATATCACTGGCTCCCTGCTTCCATGTAATGAACACACCCTGATGTAAATGCCACACCTTCGCGCCAGGCTCATTGACTTTCCATTTGCCCGTTTTAACCAATCGACGTAAAGCATCAAATACATAACGCTCAACAGGAACACCGTAAGCAAACTCATCGACATCTAGGCGATTCTGTTTGAGGTCACGAGAAACACTTTCACCATCAGCTTTAAGCATTAACTTTGTTACCGGGTCATTGATTCTAAGACCTGATATTGCCTGTAGCATGGATTCAACAATGTCTTTACCGGGATCAGCTAGAAACTCCAAAGCCTCTGGAGTCAAAATTCGTTCGACGGTCAGCAGCGAAAATTGCTCGTGCCGTTTGTGTTCTCTATCTCTCCAACGAAGAAAATAACGACTCACATTATGGCGCTTAGCCCAGTCAACCAGAGTTTCTGAATATGGGTTCCACGTTTTACTACCATCGCTGTTTGTGATCACAACATCAGACAATGGCTTACCAACGTCATGCAATAACCCTGAGAAACAACATGCCAAACGCCATCGCGGCTCATTGTTTCTTCGTTCACGAGGGGAGCCTGAAATTGAGAAAATAACTGACTCAGATGCCTGTGTCGCCCAAAAGGCAACCTCCAGCCCATGACGAAACAATCCACCAGCTCCCCGATGATGATGAGCTTCGGATGCTGGTAATAAATGAACAAACGCCGCGTAACGGCCAATTACAGGCATGACTAAACGGTCGTACTCTTCTTGAGTAAAACCTAAAGTGCTCCTGATTTTTTGAATAAGTTCGTTCTGTGTCTGCAACACTTTATCGACTGGGGCCATTGGTAGCCCTTTGGCAAACGGCGGGTATCGAGGTATCTCTTCGTCAGCTAAATCCCTAACCTGGGAAGCTACTACATCTACTTTTTTCTCACCGCGCCCACCAAATAATTTTTTAAAGGCACTACTTATCATCTGGTTCTTATTTACCTGCGCTTTTTCCGTGCGTATATGCTCGCAGACCCTTTTGTCTTCTCATATCTCCCCTCCTGTCCATTTTGGGCAGTTTGAGGCGTCAGAGATGATTGAGTGACCAGATAAAATACACAGCATCATTATTTGGTATCAGGAGAGTTGTATGGAAAGAACATTGCCCGATGCTGCCTATTTGGCACTTGATGCTTTAAAGCGCCAAGCACAGGCAGTAACCGCTAACAACATGCAGGGAGACAAAGAGGCTTTGCATCAGGCTCAGTCTGACATGTCTCTTGTTAATAACTGGACAACAGTCATTACTCGTAAGCTTTTAAGCAACAGTGATGGCCGGACAATCGACACCATTGATGAACAATGGTTGGAGCAACAATTCAATGGGTAAGCAGATGATTAAAAAGCAATTAGTAGTACTTGTAGGGTTAGCTATTTTGGCTGGGTGTTCCTCAACCAAAGATATCCCACCAACAAACGCAGAATTGCACCAACGCTACGGCATTCCTCAGCAGCCGACAGATCAATGGATTCAAGAGAACCTTCCTATCTACGAAGCGAAGGCTGACAAACTGCTTGCGTCTGATGATGATGTCGATGCCTATTACTTCCTTTTGAATATTGCTGAAAATCGTGGCAGTGCTGATATCGAAGCACATAAGAAGCAAGATCGTGTAGATCGTGGTCTCAATGTTTCTTATGAAGATTTAGGACTGGGTGGAGCAGCATTTCGCAAACCCGATTACATCCATGTATTAGGTCCAACAAGTAGTCTCGGCGCGAATAATGAAAGCGCATTGATAAAACAGCAGAAGGATAAAAATGGTTCCAACATGGAAGATGCCATTTCCGCATACAAAAAACTTTCTTCTGGTGTGAAAGGCAAAGGGTACTCCTTATACGAACTATCACGCTGGGAGCGTTTCTGTGATAGCGGTAATGGCATGGATGAACGCGATTGGCAGTTCATCGAGAAAGAAAAAGGCGAAACAGGCAGTATCCCAAGCGATCTGGTTGGTCAGTGCAATCCGCCACAACACACTTACCAAGATTATCTCACCGCTTGGACGCAATTTTGCACATCACAAAAAATGACGAATGAACAGCGCAAGATCGTTCGCAGTTCTACTCGCCCATTTACAGTGGTAAACCCATGCAAAGCCATAAAGTAACCACCAGCTCATCACATACTCAGTTGACGGAAGAAGAGCTTCTCGTTCTTCAAGCTAAAGCTGAGCTCTTTGATGAGCTGAACATCATGCTGGTTGAGGCCGGACAAAGTGGCACTCCGGAAGAAGCAGCAGTCGTTATCTCTGCCAACCTAGCTTTTATTGCTGGCACAGAGAAATCCCCCTTAATAGCCGATGCCTCCGAAAACTGGAAACAGCTGACCAACCTTTCTACGCAGCAAAACGGTATTCAAGACATCGCGCTCAAACCAAAGGAGTGCGCTTAAATGGATCTGTACATTTGTGAGAAGCCATCCCAAGCAAAAGACCTCGCAGCTGTGATGGGAGTAACTCAGCACGGCGACGGTTTTATTCATGATGGAAGTGGCCGGGCAATAACCTGGGCTCTTGGTCATCTATTAGAACTCTATATGCCCGATGACTATGACGAGAAATATAAAGCATGGTCCCTTGAAACACTGCCTATTTCTCCTGAATCATGGCGTAGCAAGGTGAGGCGTAGCTCTTCCAAGCAATATAAAGTGATCGAGCAGCTGGTGAAAAAAGCCAGCACAGTTTATATCTCGACTGACTATGACAGAGAAGGCGAAGCGATCGCTCGTTCCCTACTCGATAGATTCCGATACCAAGGCCCCGTAAAACGAGTTTGTTTAACTGCTCTTGATGAAAGCAGTATCAGAAAAGCACTTCGAAACATCAAAGATGGCAAGGAGACGATACCCCTTTATTACGCATCCCTATCTCGCCAGCGAGCTGACTGGGTAGTGGGTATGAACATGTCTCGCTGTTATACAGTACTTGCAAGAGAGGTTGGCTTCGGGCAAACGCTCCATATAGGACGAGTAATCACCCCCACGGTCGCCCTTGTGTGCCAGCGAGACAGTGAAATAGCCAACTTCAAACCATCACCGTTCTGGACGATGGACGTCGGTGTATCTGTTCAAAACGGTCAATTCCTTGCTCACTGGGTGCCGCCAGAAGAGTGCTCTGACGATCAAGGGCGATGTACAAACAAAGCCTATGCAGAGCAAGTAGCCGCTCAAGTAAAAGGAGCGCAAGCACTTATAAGTAAGGCTGAAACAAAAGCTGGCAAGGAATCAGCCCCTCTTCCATTTGATTTGACTAGTTTACAGCAATACGCGGCCAAACGTTGGGGGTACAGTGCGCAAGAAACACTTGATGCAGCACAAGCTTTGTACGAAAAGCACAAAGCAACCACCTACCCCCGTACAGATTGCAGATACCTGCCAGAATCACAGAAAGAGGATATCCCCGATATTCTTCAAGCTCTGATTCTTTCGGATCAGCGTGTTTCAGGGCTGGTGGCTGGAGCAGACCAATCGAGATCATCAAGAGCGTTCAATGACAAAAAAATCACCGCTCACCATGCCATCATTCCAACTCCGGCCAAAACCAACATAAGTGCCATGAGCGAAAAAGAGTTCAATCTGTACGATGCAATTCGTCGTTTCTACATCGCCCAGTTCTACAGTCCTTTTGAATTCAACAAAACTACAATTGATGTTCAATGCGGCAATCATTCGTTCACGGCCAACGGCAAAACACATTTACGTCAAGGTTGGAAAGTACTATTCAACAATGATGCAGAATCATCCCCTCAAGATGAAGGCGATGATCTTGATGGACCAAAAGAGCAAGAGAAATTACCGAAAGTTAGCCAGGGTGAACCAGCCTTGATCAATGATTCGGTAATCACTGACAAAATGACTCGGCCATCACCTCATTTCACCGAAGCCACACTACTAAGCGCGATGGAAAACATTGCTCGCTTTGTCACAGAAGAAAAGTTTAAGCAAGTCCTAAAAGACACCGCTGGCCTCGGCACCCCAGCTACCCGTGCAGGCATTATTCAGGGTGCGGTCGATAAAGGGTACTTGCAGAGAAAGAAAAAGCTCCTTATCGCCACGGATAAAGCTCACGCACTTATTGCTGTCGTACCAGCAGCGATCAAAAGCCCAGGCATGACGGCGGCTTGGGAACAGGAACTGGAGAAGATAGCGACAGGGAACGGAAACATGTCCGTCTTTATGCAGCAAGTCTCAGGTTGGATTGTTCAAATGATCCAACAACTCAAGCAGAATGCTCCAACCCTAACTCAACCAGAAGGCATCTTAGCTAAGGCTTTCAAAAATGCGGAAGGTCCTACTCATGATTGTTTCAATTGTGGTGGTAAGTTGAAGCGACTAAAAGGGAAAAATGGCTTTTTTTGGGGGTGTCAGAACGAGACATGTAAAAAGACTTTTCCTGACAATCGTGGGAAACCAGAAAAGCGTATTGCTGCTGAGGATTGTCCTGATTGTCCTGACTGTGGCAAGCCAATGCGCCTACGTAAAGGCAAGGCTCCAGGTAAAAAGCGAGCTAGCTCTTTTTGGGGTTGTACTGGGTATCCTGATTGTAAATCGACGATGCCATACTCTCGGAAGAAAAAATCTCTGGAAGAGTTATTTGACTAACGTCTCGGGGCTTAGGCCCCGGTATATAACTGATAATCAAATAGGCTCACTGACACTAGAACATCCATTAAACAGAGTGATATTTAGCATTTTAAATTTTTAAGGGTCCATTATGTATCATAACCGAGAACACGCCAAAGCTGCTTTCAAACACCACACCCTGTATCTTAATCTAGGCTGGATGGATAATGATAGGCAAAGAGTGATTAATAGCCTTTATTTATATAGCTTAGCTAAATTCAAACAGGAAAAGTGTAGAGAAATAACCACTCCAACGACAGATTTCATGAATAGCGTAGATAGATACAAAAAACCAAGAATCGACAACAATTTCCCTGTGAACGCACTATCAAATAAGAGTTCTTTAGGGGTCGCTGTAGCACTGCCATTGTACAAACAATGTAAAGTAAAACGAGTAGAAAAGTTATTTTTAGGAATATTAAATAAATCTACAAGGTGTTACCTAGATCTATATGAATTCGAAATTAAGAAGCTCCTAAAGACTGAATGTAAAAAATTACACTCATTAGGCTATGATAATTTTGAAGTTCGAAGCCTAATATATAACACGCATTTTTTACCCAAAAGAGTAGTGAATTCAATTGTTAGACATAGTGGAAAAACTAAATACAGCGTTAACGTCCCTAAGTTTATACTATATAGGGATTTTATAGACTCCCCCTCCATTAGTTATGTCTTAGAAAATAATGCTGTAAGTGATTTCTTCTATCATAGTTCCGTTTTCAGTAGAGGAATGCCGACTAAAAAAAATAAAACAACACTTTCTAATCAGCTCGATATATCTCGCCTTCAAGGGGCTTTGTTGCGTAATTAAATTTAGAGATAGAGCAACCCCGTTTCGCGTATTTCTTAGTCAATACGACAAGTTTCAGGCATACCTAACCTAGTAAGCTTGTTCAACGCTTTTATCATCGCGTAAGATTCACCCACCTGGGCATTGTAATTCCTTAAGCTCAGTTTCCCTCCTAGCAACTGTTTAACTCGATACATCGCTGTTTCTGAGAGTGAACGTTTGTGGTATCCATACCGCTCTTTCCAATACTTATTTGAGCCGTATAACTTCTGGCAACCCACGGCGAGATTTCGAGGATGACCACGCTCCCAGAAGGCTGCCCCTTCTCGTGGGGGAACAAGCGCAATGGCTCCCTTAATCTTAATAGCAGTGTGACACGCTCTTGTGTCATAAGCGCCATCACCAGACACCTCAAGGATACTTCGGCGTGTTTGTTTCAGTAAGTTCGGGAGTACTTCGCCATCTGTAACCGTTGATAAACTTAGTTCGGCGGCAATGATCTCATGAGTGTTTGTGTCGACGGCAATATGAAGCTTTCGCCAGACTCTCCGCTTGCCATCCGTCCCGTGTTTTTTGACTTTCCATTCACCTTCGCCATAAACCTTGCCAGTTGCATCAATGGCTAGGTGTTGTATCGCTCCTCTCGTTTTAGTCTTAAATGAGACCTCTACTTGTTTGGCTCTACGACTGATGCAGGTGTAATGCGGACAACTTAGCGGTACATGGGTTAACCTAAATATCGAGTCGATAAATCCTTGCAGCGCTCTCAGCGGCATAGAAAAAACTCGTTTCACCATGAGTGCTGTCGTAATAGCTAAATCACTGAACCGACGTGGCCTCCCGCGCTTATTCTGTTTGCTTTGCGCCCAACCGCTTATCGCCTCTTCATCAATCCAAAAGGTCAGAGAGCCACGGTTAATGAGTGATTGATTGTATTGCTTCCAGTTGGTTGTTTTATAACGAGGTTTAGGCATAGGGCTACGAGAGGAAGTGAATGTAGCTAATCAGATCGTAGGTTCTGGATTTAGTTCCGCTGAATTACGCAACAAAGCCTACCAAAATACCTAAAAACTCAATCAAGATACCTGTTTCTGGAGGTTACTCCTATTCACCTGACTTTGCTTATGTAGTTAAAACTGACTCGGGTGATTACCTAAACTTCATCATTGAGACGAAAATGTTGATGGAAAAGATAATCTTCGCAAAGAAGAAGAACGAAAAATTGAACACGCTAAAGAGCTGTTCAACCAAATTAGTAAAGATATAAAAGTTGAGTTTAAAACCCAATATGCTGGTGATAAGATCATTGAACTAGTAAAACAATCTTTTGCTGTTTAGATTTTGTAATTTCAAGGGGGGCTAAACAGCCTCCCTAGTTTTTATATATATTAGACATTAGAAAAAATATTTTTTTTAACAACAAGCTTTTCAAAGTACTTATTTTCAAATCCCTGCAAAATCCAACATACTAACCCCACTAGGTATTATTATTGGTCATTCTGTTCTAAGTTGTCAGCGATTTCACGAAGCACCTTAGCCCAGCCTTTTTGAGATTCATTTTTGAAAGGCACGTTTTCAAAACATTGTTTGAGCGAAAAAACTGCTGGTGGGATCTCTGGTGATAAGCACACATTAACTGTACCTGCATGCAACCAAATCATCAATCAACAACAATTGACGGTTTAATAGGCCACGTTAGCCCTTTTGGATCTACTTCCTGGTGCATGATTTTTCCTCTTAGTTGTTTAACTGTTCTGGCACAGCTTCAACAGCAATACTTAATAACGTTCTCTTTAGCTCCCAGAGAGATTGTACGGGCCATGATGCCCAATCTAATGGGTTGCATTCAATTTCTTCACTAAACGTAATTAGACCCGTTCTGGCTCTATTTGGAATGCTGACCTGCGTCGATTTGTACTTTTCAGCAGTCATTCTAGCTGTTTGCCCGTAATAGTAGTAATCAAGTGCAATTTGGGCATTAGCGTTATTCTCAAGGAACAGTTCTAACCTTTCCTGCTGTTCTAACATAACCATTGCACACCCAATAAACAGTTCCTTGTTATCTAACACATCCTGTCTATTGAACTTTGGCTGTCTCGCAGAGGACTCATGCACCTTCCTAGAAACCTTCTTTGCCATTTTTGGTTTAACTTTAGGCTTCTTTTTCTTAGTTGGCCGCAATTGATATCTTGTCATTCCCAGCGAATTTAAACAGTCTTTGCATACTGGCTGAGCTCCGTTCTTCGCAGCGGTGATGTTCCTATAATGAGCTCCGTTACCAGATACAACTTTTCCACAAAGTGATATCTGACGAGATGACTCAATCCGTTTAGACCTTAAAATGCACACCATAATGACTACCTAGACTTTTTCACCGTGCTTGCGCATAAAGCAATATGCAGTTTCTAAATCAGCCTCAGAATGGGTAATTCCTTTATTCATCTGAATGTAAAAGCGACATGCCTCAATATCAGAATCAAACTGGTAGATGTTCACGATCAAATTCAACCTTGGGAAAATACCTCCAGATTTTAAGTCTTCCCAATACAGTTCATCAAATACAGCGAATTCACCAGAATGAAACGCCGCAATAGCGGTAAGCCTCTGTAACCCATCTAAGATAAGGGAATCATCCAGCTCTCCCCCCCTGCCTTTCACATCATAAAGCTGTACTTTCGTTTCACATCCACATGCCGGTTTTCAACGAAACATTGCTGCATGTTTTTCGTCCACTTCTGATTGGAACGCTGAAACTCAGGGGTTAACTTTTCAAGTATCTCATAAGGAGATAAAGCTATCTCCTCTGTTAGCTCTTGCACCAAGCTATTGTAGGCAAGCAAACCACCAACGGGTTTGAATAAGTCTTTAAAGCTAACGTTTACGGAATAATTCGGAGAACGATAAAACGCACTTTGTGTCACTATTTCCTTCAACCGTTCAAGACCTGATTTCATCGTGCGGTCTCCTTCTTTAGTTCTGAAAGTTTGATTTGATAAGCATCATAGAAAAAACACGCCCAGAGATAATTCGCATAGATACGCTTCGCAAAGTTTTTCCCTGGCCTGTCCTTTACGATCTCTTTTGGAAGTGATATTGCGAGACTGTTGTACTCAACCATATCGGAAAGACGACGCTTTACTTCATCGAGGAAAGGTCCAAGCTCAGTAGAGAATGATTTTCTGGAAAGGTCCCACATATATGTCTTAGAAAAATCAAAGTTTTTCAGGTTACGTTTCTGCCACTCAATCACTAATTCATGAAGTTCGGCTTCATATTCCCTTTCACCGGATACCGCTTCGTCTAAATGGTTGGGGCACTGGATTGCTCCAAACCAGACCCCATCTTTTTTGCGCATGGTTTTATTCGGAACATGGCCGCAATGACGGCATCTTGCCATAAACACTTGATCAGGTTTGGGGGTTTGCAAAGAACTCATGTTAACTAAGGGGTAGAATTTCTTTGAGGATACATAGAGCTGATCCCGGAGTTGTTCAAATCGCTCAATTGAATCATGAGAAATATGGCTGTACTTATCTTTCAATTTATCAACGGGTGTAATTCCGATACCACTTTTCGACAGTTGACGACGAACAAAGCCTTCTTCTAGGTTATGCTCAATTTTTGCCACCAGCACCAATAGTTGAAGTTTACGCAACGTCGCGTTGTTGCTTCGGGGCATAAAGCACTGCCATTGCCCCATCTGGACAGCAGTTCCAAACTGATCGTCGTAGACGTCACAGACATCAACGTCATGCCACAGATTTAATCGTTCTTCGCACTTACCCATCGAGTTCAGTGCCTTCCGTCCCATTTGTAATAGAAGCGCTTGGTAGATAGAGTCAATTGCAGAATTCAGCATCTTTTCACTGATTTCGAACACAGGAAATTCTAGTTCTATATTCTCATCCGATTGCAACATACGCTGCTTTTGCATGTAGCCCATAAACATAAATGAAGCTGTCGCTAAAAGACTTGCAGCCTGAATGATCCCATTATGACTGGCTAGATTAACGATTGTTTTGGATGGGTTTAAAGGAAGTCCATCCCAGTACGCTGGTATGGCAAAATCGAGGAACGATGATTTAAGCTTTGTCTCAATAGAAAATGGAGCACAAATCGCACCCTTTACATTACGGTTTGGCTTAATCTTGCGTAACTTCTCACGCATAGCTTTGTAGCTACATTTTACTTCTGGCATTAGTTTTAATGCAGCATGGTTATCAACATGTAGGATATCGTATACCGGGTCCAATAGTTCATGGAGAACTTCGGAAGACTGGTATGGCTCCAATTGATCAGATACATTAACAGCGAAATGGTGGCTAAGGTCGATATCCTTCTCACCACTGTCACTATAAGCCTCTACCTGGACATGATCAGAGATTGTATTAGGAACAGGCATCACTCCTTCATATTCGGCCACACACTCGTTCCAAAGCTTCGCATCAAACTTAATGCCATCACTTAGGATTGATATTTTTTGTTCTTTCTCTTTCTGGGCCGAGATGAACAGAATCTCATTGCGCTTTTGGTTATACAGCTTAGCTATTGCATTGTGCTCTCTACACCATTTGCTGTATTCGCGCTTCAAAAAGGAATGCGCTTCGGCTAGGTTTTTGAACTTTGACCAATATGCCTCTATGTGTGTGGGCTTCCGATCTGTCTTTGTTCGGATGGTGCAACGTGAACGTTTCTGCTTATCCTGATCAATAATCTTGATAGCATTGGGCTCAAAATAACCAACATTCCAATTAGCGGGTAAGACCCCCTGTTTATACATATCCAGGCGAAAGGATAACGCTGAATTAAGCGCGTTATCACTAGATACTCCGGCATTGAAAGACTTTGTTTTTTTACCAATACGTACTTGATATCCAGTAGGCAACTGGAAAACATTTAGGAACTTTTTCATAAAATAACGCTTTATTAAGGTGCCGACGAACACTGTCAGGCACTGGTTTATCAAATTAAACTTATTGCACGGTTCGAGTGGTAGACATCCGTTCATGAAATGCTGCGAGTTGCCAGCCTTCAATCCATGCTGCTTTCGACTCGTGATCATTGTGCGGGTTTTCTGCGTATGGCGTTCCACTTTGATAAGCAAAAGCGCCTTGCTGGAGAACTCGGTGGTAGTCAGCTTCACTCATCGAACTATACACCCTTAGTTCTTTACCCCACACCTCATCACTGTTTGGGTTATATGCCATAACATTGACCTCTCAGCCAGATTACAGAATCATATATTAACCCTGTAAAAAAGTTTTGTCTATCGCTTATACAACGGTCTGTGATCGACTGGCCTCCAATTTTTTCTGGCAGATTTGACTTCGCCTCGAAGAGCCATAAGCTTTTTAAAAAGTGTCTTATCATAGTCCAGCTTCAATACTCGCCCACAACCATAGGCTATGACACCCTGTGCTTGAGGTAGCCAGAATCGCTGAATTAACCCGGTATAAAGTGTGAGCTGGTACTTTTCACGGATTGTTATTCGCCCATTGAACGCTCTGCTTTTAAATTCTCCTGCAATGTATCTAAAACGCAATGGATCAAAAAATACTGCATCAGGGGCTCCGCAGACTCCTCGGCGTTTAATAAACCAAGGCTTTTTCCAACCGCCTATATCAGCCCCCAGCACGATACAGTACCAAGGCATATGGAACTGCCTCTTTATGGACAGCCCTCTGAGAATAACCATCAATAGGCCGATTGACGCCACCAGCAAAAACACTAGTTCCCCAGTCATAACAAATCCCAGTTAATAGCAACCAATATGGCTACAACAATAATCACTAACCACGGTAAAAGACTGTTACCACTTCCTGCTTGGGCGTGAGCCTTTAATCCAGCGTTTGCAGCCTCGGAGTTGTATGCTTGTCCTCTGTGCTGGCAAAATTTAGATGGATCAGCGGCATAGGCGCTTAAATGACTTACGGATACCCAGTTTGAACGCTTTCTTCTCACCCAGCAATTCCTTGTAGTTCTTCAATTGCCTGTTCAGCTGCGTTGATGACAGATAGTGCGTTTTGGGTGTACTCATTGCTAATTTCGCCATCGAGCCCTTCACACCACAAGCCAAATTCCTCCTGGGCAACTTCATCGCTTATACCCGCAGCTCTGAACACCATTAACCAATCTTCAATATATTGATCTACGTGAGCCATACTCGGTTCCTTATTATTGTTTCTTCAATTTAATCGCTTGCATTAGTGTGGTTAGGGCAACCCAAAGCATCGTAACAATGCATACAAACCAAATGATTCCAACAAATATGAGCCATGCTGACTCACTACTTTCTGGTCCATTTGGCATCGTTATTCCTCCCAACGCGGCAGCAGCGATCATAGCTATAAGGCTTAACGCCCAGCGCTTTGAAAAATCTTTAGCGAGTGACTCCCATTCCTCATTTGGGGCTTTAAACCAACAAACCAAACCAATGACTAATGGGCCTATAAAGAAAAAATCCAGCATTACTCCCCCCCCCCTATTTTAGAAACGTACTACCGTTACATCACCGAGCAATACGTCATCAATTCTATCCGGATATAGCTCTCTGGTTTTTTCAACAATTTCAAACGCAGATGAAGTAGGAAAACTCGCTGTCAACTCCAGCTCTGTCAAACTTACCGCCACTCGCTTGCGTCTAATGCTTTGTGAAGGGATGTTTTCTTGGATCAGACTTTTACTATGAACAGCACTCTGGTAATCATCCCAATCAACCACGCTGTAAGACAAACCGCGTTCTATTGGTCTTGTCCAACCAGGTAACACTGATTCCCAAGCGAGTTCTCTTTGTCTCCATTCTGAATCAGTCACATCGTTAGGTTTATCTGTCGAGTTTTGGTAATGATAATCTTGAAATCCAACGTCGATTAAGGATTGGCGATACCCAATATCGTTTTCAACGTAGTACAAACCTAATGTATGTTGTCCCCAGGGAATTAAGCAGACATTAAAAGTGAAGTCCCAATCCGTACTACGAATACCGTCCACCAAAACTTTATGCTTTTCCTCGATAAACATAGTTCTCAGATCTGACAGAGTTTGGCAGCTTCTATCCTTTTGGAGCATGGTTACGTTTGCCGAGATATCTGCATCAAATGCAAGCTTTCTAGCTCCCAGTTTTGCGATGGCTTTTTTGGCCGTATCAACGCAACCAGAGCGCAAGGAGCATAATTTGGTTAGTGCCTGCTCTAACGTTGTATTGCGCAGAATTAACCCATTGTATATCTTAGTGCTCACTTCGAGTTCCCTCACTTCGATCCGGATTTCTCACATTAACCAGTTCAGCTAAGGCAACTCCCGAGGATGCACACCCCCACATAAACATAAGGTCGATAAAGGCAGGATTATCCCCCAGATGAAAAAGGCCACCGGACAAAACCATGAAAAGCCCTATTCCAGAGATCGTTACGATTCGTTCTAACGGGCGAGAATCTTGATTGAGAGGCTGGTGGATGAGAAACCATCGAAGAGCAAAACCAATACTCATACCACCAACAATGAACCCAGGCCATTTCAATTTTGCACTGACTAATGCCAACGAACCCAAGAACGCTATCAAAAAATACAGTCTACGTCGATTCACTGGCCTTCCCCATCACTGCTTGTTTTTTCCCACAAGTGGGCCTTATCAATAACGCTCAAAACAGCACAAATTAATGCGAATCCATTTGCGATAATTAAGAGCTTTTCTGGTAAGTAAAAATTGGTAATCAACTGAATAAAGTTCAGGGCAGCCATAGCTATAAACACGTAAATAAAAAAGCGCTTTACTTTGGAATGCAATTTATAGCCATCTAATGCCACCATTTCGTTTTGTTCCGTCACGACATTTCTCCTGTAGTAAGTGAAAGCTTCTTATCATCGCTAAAGAACATCCATTCTCCGTTAAATCGTTCGGCCAACTCTTTCGCAGTGATATCTCCAGGCATGAACATACAACCAGAAACAGAACCGCTATTCTTTGACAAGTATCGGTTTAAAGCAGACATACCTGCCGAAAGTAATGTGTCGTAGTGGCTATCGTCGTACTGTGAGATCTCCAGAGCTAACTTAACAACGGACTCATTGTGACTAGAATTCAACAAGGCTACGGTTTTTTTCTTGTTTCCCAACAAGTCGCGTACTTTCTCAACTGTTGGTTCATAACCTAAAACCAATTCAATAGATTCAACTATCCGAGCTGTAAACTCTAAGAACGCGGGATCAGACTCTTTTGAAAGTTGTTTTGTAATAACTCTCAGTGCATTGCTCATAGCCAACTCCTGTAATTTTTAGTGTTTTATCAGTATTTCATTTGGTTGGACTTCTAAAGAACCAAGATCGCACTCAAACTGTAATGAGATTCCCTGATCGTGTGCGATGGCTATCATGTACCTAGCCATACAAGAGTGCCTCTTGTGTCCCAAGCTCTACCGTTGCCGCAGCCATCTGCTCACAGAATGCCCGGTTCTTTTGCTCATTCATTATCGGAGCCTCGCTACTTTTTTAGATACAAGGGCAATCATGCCCCTACCTACGCTATATACCAATGGGAGTAATTGCCCTTTTCTGTACAAACTAGCGGGTATTTTCAGGATTGATCAAAGCCAATCGCGCAGACAGACTTGAACTCATTTTTTGAATAGTGTTGTTCAATGTAACAATCAGATTTGAACTCGTAACGTTTATTAGCGACTTGCTAACCCCATAAAATTCTGGATATTTTTCAGGGTTTAGGTTTTCTAAATGAGCAACCAGTCGCATTGCTTCACCTTTGCTCATACAGCTCAGGTTTATCACATGGGCTTTTGCTATAACGTGTAGCAACTTATCTTCAAAGTCCCGGTAAAATTTGCTTTCTTGCTTCAATTCTGAATCCATTATCAGTACATCTCCTATTACTCATTGACCTTGATTGCGAACACGCTAACGGGAGCATCACCAAAATGAGGGTGAGTAATAACCATCTCCTCAAAACCTTTCCACGGTCGAACTAAAATCTTCTCGGTATCCCCAGATTTTGGATAGCCAAGCTTGATATGCACCTCATCATACTCGCGACCCTCCAGACGTTTCCGCCAGTAATCCGTTTGAAGACGATATTCATACTTCTTTTCCCCGGTTTGCATTTGTCTGAAATACAGAGCTTTCACAGGGAGATGAAGAACTTTCATTTGAGACCTCCAAAAAACTAAAGGAGCTACCTCCTCAATATTACAGCATCACTTTATAATGCTTATAAAATTTTAAAAGTCTACAGGCATAAAAAAGCCCCGGCGCAATGCCAGGGCTAATTTGAGGTTGGATATTACAATCAGAGCTTTCCGTGCCGCAAGATGAACTTCTCACGGTCCAAAATACCCCAGTCCGTTATCATATAGTAGCCTGTAGCTCCTCGCTCTCCCCTCGATTCACGGATGAATATAATTTTCATATCAAACTCATCACGAAGCATCGCCAGTTGGCGTTTAATAGTGGACTCAGGAATCTTGGTCTCTGAATGGAGATCGTGCAAGCTGGGCTTATCTAACTTAGACAGCGCATTTACCAGTTCAAACTTGCGACTCATATCCTGAGATAACTTCATTCCATACTTACCTTACTCAACGCTTACGAGCTCGATGTCAGTCACCGCTACTTTTATTGGCTTTACTTCCTTTTTCTCACCAACAAGAGTCTTAACCCAAACCACATTTGGTTCAGTAGCAATACGATCTGTCATCAGTACACCACGCTTATTTTCACTCTCACCGATAATATTCACGGTGATGACTAACTTACGTGGGTCAGCCCCTTTCCAGTCTTTACCTTTTGCAAGAGGAGGTTCAATGCCTTCTTCTTCGGCATCATCGGTTGCATCATCACTTTCATCAACCTGCTTATCACCCGGCGCGTTTGTATCGCCTTGAGATGAAGCATCATCAGAAGTAAATTCCTCTCCCGTAGCTTGATGAACAACATTATCGCCCGTTGTATCATCAGAACTTTCCACATCACTTTGTGTAAAGTTGCCACCCTTCTCTTCACCCAATTCTGAGTCAGAATTCGAATTATTATCCTGCTCAGAGTTATTGGTTACTGCACCATCTTCATTTGAAGTTGGTTCATCACCATTCTTGATACGTTTTGCATCATTCAACAACTCACGACTTTGCTTACGTGTCATGCCATCACTCATAGCAACGGCACAGACAGCCCGGCATCGCTCTTCATTCAGTTCGAATAGCAAACGTAAGTTATTGAGTGTTTCCGTATCAGCTGTAATGTCATTATCGTATAATTCTCGAACGCAGTCAGGCATTTTTAATAATGAAAGGTGCGTTGAAACAAAAATTGTGTTCTTACCGATACGTTTTGCAACGTCTTTTTGCTGCCACCCATTATCAATGAATACTTGTAAAGCATTAGCAATTTCAAGTGCAGCCAAATCATCGCGCTGAATATTCTCTATCAATTCTCCCGCTGTTTCGTCCAAGTCCGTTTGTTCTTTTTCGTTAACAACGATGTCAATTGTTGGAATATCTTTGGCTTTACATGCTCTCCAGCGACGTTCGCCTTTTTGAATGACATATTTGCCGTCTTCATTTTTCGGGTAGACCACAATCGCGGATTGCTGGCCTTCTTCCAAAATTGAATCACCCAGTTCCTCGATATTACGGAACCGTTTACGAACCTGTTCTTTTGAAATAACTTCATCAACAGGAACCGTCAGAATTACCTTACCATCTGGCTGCTTTTTTTGGGCGGCTTGAGCTAACTGGTTGAGGTTTTTTAGGTTATTTAGTTTCATCTTAACCTACCTTCTCTACAATCTCGTCCAGCACCGCTCGCACTTCTTTTGCTGCTACATGACCATAGCGAAGAGACCATACTGGAACTCCATCTGTAGTTGCAGAATCAAGCGGTGGACGGTGTTGAATAATGTTACTAAAGATCAACTCTGGGATAGCTTTTTTCAGCTCAGTAAACGATTTGTTGTGGTTCACTGAACGATCCATATCATTGATGACAATGCCCAGGATTTCTAAGTTTTGATTGTGCTGTTGCTGAACACCGATAATGGTCGTCAGCAAGCCCTCTACACCATCAACCGCAAAGCCAGATAGTTTTACAGGACATACAACATGCGTCGCAATCATCAGTGCAGCAACCAGCTTACGGCCAAGACTCGGTGGGCAATCAATCAACACGTAATCATAGTCTTTGATTAGTTCTTTTAAGTGTCGAGCTGGGTTCATTGCTTGTTCCAATGGCACTGCCTCCATCTCAAACAAATCCGGATCGTTTTTGGGCGTGTAAATCAAATCAACACCACATGGACACTCCGTTACTTGAATGCTTGAGCAGTTATCAAGGAACAATTCAGCTACTTTAGTACCGCTATATACTGGCTCGTAGCTGCCATCTTCCAACTCCACACGAGGAGCCAAACGTGAAGATGTATTACCCTGACCATCGAAATCCAGTACCAGGACTTTTTTCTTTTTTTCTGCCAAATCGAAGGCTTGCTGGATACAGATAGTACTTTTACCCACGCCTCCCTTCTGATTGGCATAGGCGATAGCTTTTGCCATGTTTACCTCGCTCTCCGATTGCAAATGAGATTCCTAGTGACGAAACATCGCCACTTTCACATGTGAAAGATTCTAACACTCACTTTATGATACTGCAATGTCATATCGTGGTACTAACATAACAATTACAGATAAAAAAACGGCCTCAAAGGGCCGCGAGAAAAATCATCAATGTTTAGGTGAACTGTATCGACAGAACAATGTGCATCCTGTCTCAATCCAATATTACCTTGCGCTTGTTTTTTTCGGTTAGCAAGTCTTCTTTAGTTTCTTGGTTCTGGATTGGATTATTGTCAGCCAAATCCTCAATAGCTACTGGGCTCTCTGAAATTACTGGGCGTCTAGACCTGACGTAATACTCCCTTGCTAGTTCAATATCAGCGACAGGATGCAAAAGTTAAAGTTTGATCATTTTTAAGGTGCATTGTTACCAGAAGCACTGTGGAAATGACAAAGTTTGTTCAATCTCTAGCAAACTTTTGGACAATTATTGGTTAGTTCAATTACTCTAACTTATTTTGCCTTATGCATTGATTTTGAATTTTTATGGGAATAGAGCCGAGATAGCCAATTACTCAGCTATCTCGTTTTATACTGAACTGAAGCGCTTACTTTTCTATCTGAGCAGCAAAGCTATCATAAGAGTCAGCCTTGATAAACTCAGCAGGATTAACTAAAGGATGCTGATCCTTATCTTTAGATAATGCTTCAAAATGAGCTTTACCGCAGTCGATTTTAGCTCTTTCAGCTTCTCTCAAGTCATCTGAGAACATACTAGATTTAGTTTCAACAACGAAATACAGTTGTTCACCAACACCATCATCTTTGTCAATGAGGATCGCCCAATCGGGATTGTAGCTACCTAATGGAGTATCAATTTTGAACCAATCTGGTAATTTTGCGTATAGTTTCACGTCATCATTACCTTCAAGTCGTTTTGCAAATAGAAACTCTGTTTCTGAATCGAAAACGATGTGATCATAAACTGACTTACCTACAACAACCATATTGTTATGTTTGATAAAATCCTTTACGTCATCTTTCGGTATATTCACACCTAAACTAGCGTATTTATCCTGTAGATAACCTTTGATGTCCTCTTCTTGGAACAGCTTTTGAGCATAAAACTCATCATCACCGATACGGTGGTAGGTAATACCTTTTACAATTGCTAAACGCATTTGTTTGCGGATTGCCTCACCTGCAAGTTCAATGAACCGTTGTGGGTTATTCTTGAATGCTTCAAGCTTGTCCCCTAAACCAAGTAAGATTCGAACCACTGTCTTACGAGTTAGGTTTGTGTGTGACTCAAGGTAAGTCACCACATCAGGCAATTGGAAGTTTCTGTTTCGGTAATACTGGATTTTTGATTTTTCATCGTAAGTTTCAAGCTCTGCTTCTGTAACTGCTACTTTGACTTTTTTATACTCAAACTTAGCACTTGCTACGGCAACAGACGCTTTAATTTCATCTATACACTTATCGACTAACTCACCCACACTGAAATTCACACGGTAAGTCGTTTTGTATTTAATACGATTCCACAGTGCTTTGAAATCATCACCCAGAACAACCTGTTTACCATTATCTTCACGAAGCTGTGAAGTTTTTCTACCATCGGCTTTCTTGACACTCAAGCCTCTTGAAACCTTGTTAATCGTTGCAAGAATAGCATCAGAGTGCGCTTTAACACTGTCTGGTAAACTAACGGTATTAGTCGCTAAGTCTGATTTCAGTGAGTCCTGAATTTTGCCTTTCTTATCAATATAACCTTTATCTGATAGATGCTTGTATATCTGTTCAGATCTTTCAGCACCAAGGTATTCTTTAGGCTCATTCTCACCAGATATAACGATATTCGAAAATTGGTGTTTCTCGATTGAACCGAACTTGATACCTTCCTCTTCTTCTATCTCTTTTTGAAGAGCTGCAACAAACTGTTCATATGATTCATTCGCCATAACGGTAAGCGTATTAACCTCAAAGCCATAAGGAACACGTTTGCCAGATTGATCAACAGCTAGACGTAAGCCACGACCAATCTCTTGACGTTTTTTCATTACAGAACTTGTTTCGTTGAGCGTACAGATCTGGAATACGTTAGGGTTATCCCAACCCTCTTTCAATGCAGAGTGAGAGAAAATGAAACGAAGCTTTTCATCCATTGATAAAAGCTTTTCTTTATCTTTCATAATCAAGTTATATGCAGATTCATCAGCAGCAGTTTTACCACCTTCACCTTTTGCTGATAGTTTAGATTCTGCAAATTGAGGATTACCAGAAGCATCTTTCTTCTTGTCTTGAGCAAAGTAGCCATTATGAACAGATCTTGCCAATTCCTTGAGAGCAAGCTCATTAAGCATTGGTTTACCTTGGTCGTCTTCGTCCCAAATAGCAGGGTAAAGCACTCGATATTTTTTCTTCCCTGCAAGTTTGATAAATTCTTCTTCAAACCATTGAGCGAACTTGCCCTGTACAGGGACACCATCACTAGAGTAACCACGGTAATTTGCTACTTTGTCGATAAAGAACAAACTTAGGACTTTAATACCTTTTTGGCTCAGGACTTTAGAATGATCTAACTTACCCACACCGTTAGTTACTAAGCTATGGAATTTCAATTCCTTTTCAAAATGCTCTTCAATAGTTTTGGCAATTTGTAGACGCTTATAAATATCTTCATCAACTTTACCAATGGCTTGACCTAGCTCTATCTCACCGTCACGGCTTGTAAAGTCAATGTACTCATAACCTTCTTCACAATGAATATCATTGATTACATAACCTTCATAAACGGAACGTCCACCAGACTCTTCAAACAAGTCTGTCCCACTCTTGACTGTTACAGTCTTACGGGGTTGAAGTTTGCCTGTTTTACTTTGAGCATCAATCTCAATCTTTGCTGTGATAGGTGATTTTTTATTATCAACACTAATAAGCTTTATATACGCTTGGTTGTGGTTGTCTTGAACGTCCAGTGAAGCAACTTCAATCTGTTTAACAAGTTTTCGAGCATAAGCATCAATCGAGTCAAGTTTGTAGAGCAGATTATGCTTCTCAGTCAATGTTGCTGAGTAACGGAAAGTACATAATGGCTTTAAGTTTGCGATTGCTTTCTTACGGTTAGCTGTAGATGCCACTGACTGAGGCTCATCAATAAGAACAACTGGATTAGTCTGTTGAATAAACTCAATAGGCTTCATACCGTTCAGTCGATCATCAGTACGGTGAATTAGGTTAGCTTTCGTCTCTTTCTCAGGATCGGTGAAAGACTTACTGAAAGCATCAATGTTGATAACCATTATTTGTATATAATCATTCGTAGCAAAGTTTCTGACTTGCTCACGCTTCGATGAATCATAGACAAAGTAATCATACTGAACGTTCTTGTATTCTTTTCTGAAATGCTCTTCTGTCATTTGAAGGGATTTATAAACACCCTCTTTGATTGCGACAGACGGTACAACGATGATGAACTTAGTGAGTCCATATCGTTGATTTAGCTCAAAAGCACTTCTCAGGTATACGTATGTTTTACCCGTACCTGTTTCCATCTCAATAGTAAAATCGAGACTAGGAAGCTTGCCACTTGTCGTTTCTGTTTGAGGTAAGCCATTGACTAACTGAACGTTACGTGTGTTCTCATACAGCTCTTCATCAAGAAGTTTGATCGCATTACCTACACCAATACCATCATTTTTCTCAAACATATCTGCTTGTACAGAATTAGATACTGAGAAATTGGATTGGAACGTTTCTTGCCCTTCAAATACACCAACAACTGCATTGATTGCTTCATTCTGATGAACTAAATCAGGGTTAAAATGTATCTTCATTTTAGACATAATTTACCCTTAAATGCTCTTAACATCTTCAATATCAGCTTGTTTCAAGATCTGGAAAGCATTGGTCTTAACTCGATCATCTGCAAAGCCCTCATCTTTGAACACTACCTGAATAGCATCATCTTCTGGGTCATAGTCTTCTTTAAGCTTAACAATCCCTTCTACTGTTTCTGTAGTAATGTCATCATCTAGACAAACGAACAATGCACCTGCACCAACAACAAAAACAGTCTTTCCATTAACGATTTCTGTTTCAACTGGTGTAGTAAGGTCATATCCATATTTTAGGAAAATCTCATACAACACATCTTCGCTTGAACGATCAGCCTTGATTGATTTTTCAGCTTGTTGAAGAACAAGTTCTAGGTTTTCGAAATCAGCGTCCCAAGGGCGAATGTTGGTTTCATCGAGTGTGAACGTTTTAAAACCAAAATCCTTAGCAGGGTAGTTTTGAGAAAGTGTTTCTAACCTAAGTTGAGTTAGCTTTGAAATGTATAGCTCTTTGTTATTAGATTTGAGAAATTCTTTACTCTTTACATCACTCACAGGTTCTGGTAGCTGAACCAAAATAAACTTCCTATTTTGTTTATCATCAGTATTCTTCTTCAAAACAGCTTCTGCTGTTGTCCCTGAACCACCAAAGAAATCTAATATTATGTCGTCTTCATTTGTCATAAACCCAATCAAATAGCTTATTAAACTAACAGGCTTGGGATAATCAAAATAATCCCCTCCTAGTAACTCTTTAAGGTATGTAGATGCTTTTTCATTAGTTTCAACTCCTTGCAAAGGTTTGCTTATAACTGGTGTATGAATTGCTTCTTTTATAAAGTTAGTTGGTCTTTTAAAACCCTCTTCCTGTCTTAAAAACCTGACAGATAATTTATCTGATTTAACTACAAACGTAGTCCCTTTTAATACTTCTTGTTCTAAAAATTCCTGTGTCCATTTGAACTCACCGAACATTTCTACGTCAGACTGTGGTTTACCATCTATTATTTTAATTTCATTTATTAGTTCAACCCGATCTGGTTTAGAAGGACTATAAATCCCATCTTTAAACTTATTTGTATTGAACGTTATTTTATCTTTCGGAAACTTTAGTTTTCTTGGTGTATTCCCCGAATTTAATAATGGTTGATCTCCACCATCAAGTGACTCCCCATTGTATTTTATAGAGTTTTTATTCTTCTCATAGCAAATTATATATTCATTAGTCTTTCTAGACTTAGTGGACAAAGCAGGAGGAGTAGATGTTTTAACCCAAGAAAATATTTCTACAAAATTATCTTCCCCAAATATTTCATTCATAATATGTTTAAGATTACTTAGCTCTTCCACACCAATAGAAATGAATATAGCACCGTCATCTTTCAGTAAGTTTCTAGCTAATTTTAATCTAGGGTAAAGCATATTAAGCCAATCTGAATGAAATCTGCCTGACGTTTCAGTATTGGTATTTAGCTTGTTCCCATCACTATCAATCTGACCTGTCAATTCTAAGTAGTTTGAAAGGTTATCGTGAAAGTTATCTTTATATACGAAGTCTTTACCCGTGTTGTATGGCGGGTCGATGTAGA